>NZ_CAWUGZ010000128.1:0-26691 GCF_963921845.1 Commensalibacter sp. Nvir
GGAGTAGATGCCTCAAAAGGGCACAAGTCGGCATCAGAATAAGAGAGCCTATATCCGTTGTAAATTTTGTGTATCGAAAAATAGAACTATAGAATGGCTTATTAAGATAAAGAAAATTTAAAATTACTTTTTAGAGAATTGTGATTAGCATTGCTTACTCAATAATGGACCCAAAACTGAACGTTTTATGAGTAGTAATGTGCTCGATAGGGCTATGTACATTAATAATCATGGAACAAACACAAATACGTTATTCAAGTGGTTTATTGGAGATAGAGCTATATAATTCAGGTAATGGGCGAGTGTTGACAGGCAAACAGCGATTGATATTAATTAAAATTCGGTTTTATTATTTTAGGACATTGTCTATTTAGCGATTACTAAAACAATACAAGATCATGGGATATAATTTTATCCAAATCGTAAAATTAAACAGTTGAAATTATAAAATTTTAACACGTAAACGAGTCTTATAAATTATGGATGCGAAAAAAATTAAAAATACGGCATAAATGGTTTAGAGACTTTGGTGAATATGCCGTATTTTAATTAAAAGAAAATGCGTTATCGAGCTGGTGCAGAGGTAGGAAGTTTTACAGTGTATTGATTAATAACACTTTCATTTTTTGTAACTTTGCTTTGTTTGATTGCATCATCAACAATGTGTTGAACTTCTTGTCGGCGCAATTTTTCTAAGATTTCAGGTTTGACTTGCTCTAACGTAGCGGCAGGAACGTCTTTATACCCGAGAACCTGTATGACATGCCAACCAAATTGGGTTTGAATAGGTGTCTTGCTGTACGTATTTGCTGGCATAGCAAACGCTGCTTTAGAAAAAGCGGGGACGAGTTCATCTGCTTTTAACCAACCTAAGTCGCCGCCGTTTTGAACAGAAGTAGTTTTATCAATTGAATATTGTTTAGCAAGGTCTGTAAAGCTCTTTTTCGCGTTAAGTCCTTTGATAATTTTGTCGGCTTCAGCCTTTGTTTTGACTAAAATATGTCTTATATGAGCCGCTTTTACAGGGGGTTTATTCGCATAATTTTGATTAAAATAATTTTGAATCGCTTGATCGGTTATTTTGGGTTCCATAATGCTTTTGACATAAGCACTGATTACAACATCGTTTTTGATGGCTTCAAGCTGTTTTTGTACTTCAGGATTGTCCTGAAAGTTATTTTTATAGGCCAGTTGTTTCATAGCTTCTTGAGCAACAAGTTGATTTAAAATCATTGGCAAAAGAGCGCCGATGGGTATTTGTTGCAACTGAGCAGGGAGTTGCTTTTGTGCATTGATCACATCACCAATAGTGATTTTTTTGTCATTAACGGTCGCTAATACGGTGTTTTTATCTGCATTTTCAAGAGAAGCAGAAGGTGACGCAATTTTTTGCGATTGTGCGGGTAATGTGCTAGGTTGAGTTTTTGTGTCCGAAGCTGTAGCAGCATAGGTTATAAAACTGGTTGAAAGTAATAAGCCTGCTGCAAACCGAAATGTTTTTTTAGAGATGTGCATAAAAATACCTTAAGATTGATAAGATTATATAACAGATTATATATAGAGTGTTTGCGATCATACCATGACTTATAAAAATTGTCTTTAAGTAAGTCATTGCTGTTGATAAGTTTTGAAGGAATAATTAATTGATAGTATTTATTAGAAATGGTTGATCCCCTATAAGGAAATACCGTCGATAAATTTATTTTACCATTAAATTGAAAAATTACTGTCTGAATTAATTTATAACATGTCACTGACGAACCTTGTGCTGACAGGCAGAGCAATAAGGGCGTTGTTTGGAAAATGTTGATGTTTGCAAAATTTGCCCGTGCTGTTTTTGGCACTTCTAATGAGCGTTCATTAAAAGCCTATCAACGGCAAGTACCTAAAATTAATAGTCTAGAACCTGAAATGCAGGCATTAGATGATCAAGCGTTAACAAATAAAACGATTGAATTTCGTGAAAGGCTAGCCAAAGGCGAAACGTTGGAAATGCTTTTACCAGAAGCGTTTGCTGTCGTTAGAGAAGCATCCAAACGGGTGCTAGGGTTAAGGCATTTCGATGTTCAGTTGATTGGTGGAATGGTCTTACATGATGGCAAAGTGGCAGAGATGCGCACAGGTGAAGGAAAGACTTTGGTGGCAACCCTAGCCGTGTATTTAAATGCCTTGCCGGCTAAGGGGGTTCACGTCGTTACCGTCAACGATTACTTGGCCTCTCGTGATGCCGAGGAAATGGGGAGACTATATAAATTTTTAGGCATGAGCGTCGGAACCATTGTTGCTGATTTAAACGATGACGAACGTAAAATGTCTTACCAAGCCGATATTACTTATGGAACCAATAATGAGTTTGGCTTTGATTATCTTCGTGATAATATGAAATACAGTTTAGAAGAAATGGTGCAACGTCCGTTTACTTTTGCGATTGTGGACGAAGTGGATTCTATTTTAATCGACGAAGCCAGAACGCCGTTAATTATTTCAGGGGTGGCGGATGACAGCTCTGACTTATATCGCTCTGTTGACGAAGTCATCAAAGAAATTGTTAAAAACCCTGAAACTTATGAAAAAGATGAAAAATTTCGCACCGTTATCCCTACGGAAATCGGTATAGAACATATTGAAACCACGTTGCATGAAAAAGGTATTCTGACAACGGGGGGATTGTATGATATACAAAATGTTGCGTTGGTTCATCATATGCAACAAGCATTAAGAGCCCATACTTTATTCGCACGAGATGTCGATTATATAGTACGTGACGACAAAATTATACTGATTGATGAATTTACAGGTCGTATGATGGATGGTCGTCGTTATTCTGACGGATTGCATCAGGCGTTAGAAGCTAAAGAACATGTGACGATACAGCAAGAAAATCAAACGTTGGCTTCAATTACGTTTCAGAACTATTTTCGATTATATCCCAAATTATCGGGTATGACGGGAACCGCGATGACAGAAGCGGATGAATTCGCAGAAATTTATAAGCTGGACGTTATTTCTATTCCTACCAATGTTCCGATTCAACGTAAAGATGAGCACGATGAGATTTACCTTACGGCCAAAGAAAAATATGAAGCGGTCAGTCAGCTTATTGAACAAGTTCATGCAAAGAAACAGCCTATTTTGGTTGGTACCACTTCAATTGAGAAGAGTGAGCATCTTTCCAATTTATTAAAGAAAAAGAAAATTCCTCACAATGTATTAAATGCTCGTTTTCATGAAAAAGAAGCACAAATTGTCTCACAAGCGGGGGTTTCAGGGGCTATTACCATTGCTACCAATATGGCGGGTCGAGGGACGGACATAAAGCTTGGTGGTAACGTGGATATGTTGATACAGCAACAATGTGAAGGTTTGCAAGATGAAGAGGAAAAACAAAAAATAGCCTCTGAGCTTATCGAACGCGGCAAAATAGATCATGAACTCGTCAAAAACAACGGAGGACTGTTTGTGATAGGTACAGAGCGCCATGAAAGCAGGCGAATAGACAATCAGCTTCGTGGACGGTCGGGTCGGCAAGGCGATCCTGGGAATTCCCGTTTCTTTTTATCCCTTGAAGACGATCTGATGCGTATTTTTGGCTCTGAACGTATGGGGGGGATGCTGCAAAAATTAGGGTTGAAAAATGGTGAAGCCATTGTGCATCCTTGGATTAATAAAGCTTTAGAAAAGGCACAAAAAAAGGTTGAGGGTCGCAATTTCGATATGCGGAAAAATACGCTAAAATACGATGACGTTATTAACGATCAGCGTAAAGAAGTGTATTCTCAACGGCGTGAATATATGACGCTCGACGATGTTTCAGAAACCGTCACCCATATGAGAAACGATTTGATTGCTGATTTAGTAAGTCAATATCTTTCGGAAAAATCATTTGCTGAACAATGGCGCATAGAAGAATTAGCGGAACAAATCAAAAGAATATTTAGTCTTGATTTGTCTTTAAAAAAATGGGCCGAAGAACCTACAATAAACATGCAAGAAATTGAAGACCGTATTAAAAAAGCGGCGGAAAACGCTCATGCAGTGAAAGCGGTTAATTTCGGCGCATCTATTATGCGATACGTTGAAAAACAGGTGTTGTTGACGACGTTGGATGCCGTGTGGAAAGAACATCTTTTAAGACTTGATCAAATGCGGCAAGGAATAGGATTGCGAGCCTATGGTCAAAAGGACCCTTTAAATGAGTATAAACAAGAAGCATTTAACTTGTTTAACTATATGCTAGATGATCTTCGTGAACGGGTGGCGACGCTATTGTCACGGGTAGAAGTAAATGTCAGTTCTGAAGAGACAGAAACACAAAATACAGTTTCATCTTCCAATTCTTCCACGCTTAATCCTCAAGGGTTAGAAGAAAAATTATCAGAGGGGTTGCCAGAATGGTCGAACACGCCGCGCAATGCACCGTGTCCTTGCAATTCAGGAAAAAAATATAAACATTGTCATGGTAAATTCGTTTATACACAAGAAGATTAAAGCCAAAAGTTAAGAGTTAAATTAATGTCGGGACATTCGAAGTTTAAAAATATAATGCATCGTAAAGGTGCTCAAGACGCTCGTAGAGCAAGGGAATTTGCTAAAATTATTCGAGAGATTACTGTTGCGGCCAAAACAGGTTTACCAGATCCCAATTCTAATCCTCGATTAAGGGCAGCGGTTGCGGTTGCACGTTCCATAAATATGCCCAAAGACAATGTCGATAGAGCCATTAAAAAGGCAGCGGGTACGGGGGATGGCGATAATTTTGTTGAAATACGCTATGAAGGTTATGGACCAGCAGGCGTTGCCATTATTATTGAGGCATTAACCGATAATCGCAATCGTACGGCTTCGGAAATACGGGCAGCATTTAATAAATACGGCGGTTCGTTAGGAGAATTAAATTCTGTATCGTTTATGTTTGAACGGTGCGGTGTAATTATTTTTTCCTCAAATGTTGCCGACTATGATACGGTGTTTGAGGCAGCCATTGAGGTGGAAGCCGATAACGTTGAGCGTGTCGAGGATGATTATGAAATAACTTGCGCAATGGAAAAGTTTTTTATGGTAAGAGATGCCCTTGAAACTAAGTTTAAAGAACCCAAAAGTGCTAAAATAGAATGGCGTCCCATGAACACCGTTGTTTTAGATGAAGATAACGCTCAAACGCTTTTAAAATTAATCGATACGCTTGAAGATAGCGATGATGTACAAAACGTATTTGCTAATTTCGATCTTCCGGACGAACTTGCGGAGCGTCTTTCGGTATAATTCGTAGTGATACGGATTATAGGAATTGACCCTGGGCTACGTTTTACTGGTTGGGGGGTCATTGATACAGAAGGAAACCGTTTGGTTTATGTTAACAGTGGTATAATTGCGACGAAAGCAGAACATTCTGTTCCTGAAAGATTGGTTGTGTTGTCTAACGGGTTACAAACATTAATTGAACGGTTTAACCCTAGTGAAGCAGCCATTGAAGAAACATATGTGAATAAAAATGGTAAAGCGACGTTAAAGTTGGGTTACGCACGGGGTATTGCGTTATTAGTTCCTGCTAAAAACGGGCTAGAAATTCGTGAATATGGTGCCAAAACAATTAAAATGGCCGTGGTTGGTACGGGTGGGGCAACAAAGGATCAAGTGTGTATGATGGTCAAATGTTTACTTCCGACCGCGAATATACCCCGTGCCGATGCCGGTGACGCCCTTGCTATAGCTATTTGTCACGCCCATCATCGTATCAGTCAACTGCATATTCAATCAGGAAAAGAAATGGCATGATCGGTCAACTTGTAGGGTTTATTATTGATGAGGGTGAAGAAGACCGTTGCTTGGTAGATGTTAACGGGGTAGGGTATGTGGTCTATGCGTCCTCAAAAACATTGTCCAGACTTCCTCAGCCTCCTAAACAAGCAAAAATACTCATTGAGACCATTGTTCGAGACGATGCGATTTTGTTGTACGGATTTGCTGAACGCGCAGAACGGGATTGGTTTCGTACGTTAACGACCGTGCAAGGGGTCGGGGTGCGTATGGCAATTTCTATTCTATCTGTTTTATCTGTCGATGAGCTTTCGCATACCATTATGTCCGGTGACAAAGCAAGTTTGACACGGGTTTCAGGCGTAGGACAGCGACTGGCGTTGCGTATATTAACCGAACTTAGTGGGAAAATAGATCATTTAATGGCGGAATCCTTATCAGCACCTTCTGCCACTGGCGGAAACACTGGTCCATTATCGCAATTTCATCAGGATGCATTAATAGCGCTTGAAGGATTGGGGTTTAAACGCATTGAAGCCCAGCCAATAGTAGGACGGATTCTTAGAGAATTGTCTGATGAAGGCCAAGAATTACAGTTAAATATTATCATAAAAAAAGCATTACGTGAGTTAGCCCGATGAATGCATATAGCGATAGACCAGTAGACTCCAAATTAATAGCAGAGGATGTGGTTGAAATGGCGTTACGCCCTCAATCGCTGGCAGATTTTATTGGTCAAAAAACTTCTAAAGAAAATCTTGCTATTTTTATTGAATCGGCAAGAAGGCGTAAAGATGCATTGGATCACATCCTCCTTCATGGACCTCCAGGATTGGGCAAGACGACGCTGGCACAAATTGTTTCTAAGGAACTTGGCGTCGGATTCAGAGCCACGTCGGGTCCAGTTATACAAAGGGCAGGCGATCTAGCGGCTATTTTAACCAATTTGCAGCCACGCGATGTGTTGTTTATTGACGAAATACATCGGCTGCATCCATCTATTGAAGAGATTCTTTACCCCGCAATGGAGGATTTTCAACTTGATTTGATTATTGGGGAAGGTCCTGCGGCGCGTTCGGTACGTATTGATTTGTCCCCTTTTACCTTGGTCGCGGCGACGACGCGATCGGGATTGCTTGCCACTCCTTTACGCGATCGTTTTGGTATTCCTTTGCGGTTGGTTTTTTATACCACTGAAGAGTTAACTTTGATTGTGAGTAGGGGAGCAAAAAAATTAGGTTTGGATCTTACTCCAGAAGGGGCGCAAGAAATTGCTGGACGTTCTAGAGGAACCCCAAGAATTGCGGGACGATTATTAAGAAGAGTACGTGATTTTGCCTTGGTTTCGCAAAACGAAAAACAAGCGGTAAGTCGTCAACTTGCCGACGAAGCATTGTCCCGATTGGAGGTGGATCGAATCGGTTTGGATGCAATGGATAAGCGCTATTTGATGCGTATTGCGGAATATCACAATGGGGGACCGGTCGGGGTTGAAACTTTAGCGGCCGCACTGGCCGAATCTCGCGATACTTTAGAAGATGTGATTGAACCTTATTTAATCCAAGAAGGATTGGTGTTAAGAACAAATAGAGGGCGTGTTTTGGGAGAAAGAGGGTGGAAACATCTCAATCTCCCTCCACCGGTGACAATGGGTGCACAGTTAAATATACTGGACGAAATTGATAGTAACGGAGTTTGATCGTTATGGACATCATCGATTATGAGGGGAGGAAGATGCCAACAAAAATGCATTCTTGCTCGGACAGCCCTGTTAAAACTTATCAATTTCGGATATGTTATGAAGATACGGATGCGGGTGGTATCGTTTATCATGCTAAATACCTCGGTATTGCCGAAAGGGCTAGAACGGAATCTATAAGGCAGTTAGGGGGCTCAGTCGCTGAGCTTTATCGGACACATGGTCTTATATTGGTTGTGCGCAAAATGGAAATACAGTATCGACAACCACTTTTTTTAGATGATGTGGTTAATGTTAAAACTTGTTTGATTTCAGTGCTCAAGGCAAGTTGTTGGTTATCGCAAATATTTACCAAGGCTAATGAACGCGTTACGGAAATAAAACTACAGTTGGTATGTTTAAAAAAACGTAACTATGTTCCTTCACCTTTTCCGGATAATTGGAAAAAAATATTTGCAGCCTTATCCGAGACCCAAACGTCTTAATGCATGATTGTGTTTTTATCCGCAAAATCAGATTGTTTTTAAGGTAAAAAGATTATAACACTGAATAACAAAAGAGTTATCGTCCCTATGAAAATAACTCAGCTGTTCTACTTATGAACTTAAGTGCAGGAGGCATTTTTGGATCCGTCAATTCATACAGCAAATTTAATAGCAGCATCTGCAGACCTTTCCCCTTGGTCGCTTTTTATTCATGCTTCCCTTGTTGTAAAGCTAGTCATGATTGGATTGGTTATTGTTAGTATTTGGGTGTGGGCCGTAATTTTCGACAAAATTGTTACCTTAAAAAGGGTTAAACGACAAGCTGATGAATTCGAAGATCTATTTTGGTCTGGAGGCAGCCTTGATGATTTGTATGAGAAATATGGGTTAAAACCAGGACATCCAATGTCTGCAGTGTTCAGTGCAGGGATGGGCGAGTGGCGTCGGTCAGCTAGAATTTCCGGGATCAATATGAATAGTGATGGGGTTAAACAACGTATTGATCGGGCAATGTCCATAACCATAACGCGTGAAATGGAACGTTTGGAGCGTTGGTTAACCTTATTAGCCACCATAGGACCCGTGGCACCTTTTATTGGATTATTTGGCACGGTATGGGGCATTATGCATGCGTTTGCTTCGATTGCTCAATCAAATAACACCAGCTTAGCCGTGGTGGCGCCGGGTATTTCCGAAGCTCTCTTTGCGACAGCACTAGGATTGTTGACGGCCATTCCAGCGGTGGTTGCTTACAATTTCTTCAGTAATAAGTTAAATTTATTTGTTGAACGTTTGGAAGGGTTTGCCACTGAATTCTCAGCCATTCTTTCAAGGCAATCGGAAGCAAGTGCAATTTCTGAAAATTCAGAAGTAAACGACAAGTAAGGGTAATTGGATGAGTTTCTCCGTTCAGGGTAGTTCAAACAAAGGGGGACGCAGAGGGCGCCGTCCTCAAGCAGACATTAACGTCACGCCAATGGTTGACATTATGTTGGTGTTGCTGATTATCTTTATGGTGGCCGCCCCGATGATGACCAGTGGCATAAACGTGGATTTACCGAAAACCGATGCAAAACCCATCAATTCGGATACCAAACCGATTACAGTGACGGTCAGTCAAGATGGTTCAATTTATTTGGGTGATACCACGGTCGATATGACGCAGTTGGCGGTGATGCTACGAAATGTCTCTCAAAATGATCCCGATCATCGTATCTTTGTAAAAGGCGATCAACGTATTAATTATGGAAGGGTTATGGAAGTTATGGGCAGAATTACTGCAGGCGGCTTTACGCATGTTGCTTTGCTTGCTCAGATGCCAGACCAACAACAAAATTCATTAACGCCAACCGCTAATCAGCCGTAATTAGAGAAATAGCGATGCCAATTATGGTTCGTTCAGAGCGTAAAATTTTTAGAAATTCGTTTATTGCCTCTATTGGTTCTCATATTGGTGTCGTTGTACTCCTTTTATTGGCTTCTATTTTATTTCACGTTGAATCGCCTTCACCCCCACCTGAAGAAAAAGCGGTTGAAGTAGAGTTCACCAGCGATACAAATGGACAGCAAGCCCCTGCCAAAGCAGAGCAAGATTCCCCGAACCCAAATGCGCCTGCTCCTCAAATGCTCGAAGCGCCTCCTTCACCGACTGTCCCTTTAGAAGCACCCATAGAAGAAACACCACCGCCGCCACCGCCGCCCCAACCTATGCCTCCACCGCCCGAGTCGATAGCGTTAACGAAAGTAGAGCCGTCTCTACAACCGCAAACGGTGGAAACACCTATTGAATCTGCGGTTACGTTGCCTCCGACTTTTACCCCTTTAGCTTCATCGTCCAATTCACGTGTGCCAGCCCCGCCGTCTCCTTCATCTATTCCTACAACGTTACCTAAGGTTACTTCTTTTTCAAAAATTACTAAGACCGAAAAGGCTAAGAAAGAAATTCCAGATACGCATTCGTTGGAATCAACGCTTGAAGCATTTAGAGCGGATCAAAAGCAAACGCATCCCCCAAAATTCAAAGCAAACCCTTTAAAAGGCGGGGCGCCTGGGGGAGGAGGCGCAAGAAATGGGGATATTACCCGTGCGTTATCGGTAGGTCAGCAGGGGAAAATTGCTTCCTTTGTACGCCGGTGTTATGTTGAAGACACTGCGGCGAGAAACTATGCACAATTTTCTGCACGATTGGTCGTAACCGTTGATGAGACAGGGGAGGCGAGAATTGTTACCTTTGATCCTTCTACACAAGCTAAGATGAATTCTGATCCCATTTATAGAGCGTTGGCTGAAAGAGCAAGAGACGCTGTATTAAGTCCTATGTGTTCTAAATTGCCTATTCCTAGCCAATTATTAGGGAGGCCCAAGCAGCTTCGATTTGTATTTAGACCCTAATGCAAGAGCATAGGAAAAATATGAAATTTATTGAGGTATAAGGAAGATAATCTGATGCACCCTATTATTTCTGATCAAAAGACTGATCTCTTACGTGATTTTACCGTTACGAGACGTTCTATACTTTATGGTTGTGTGGCCAGTGGTATCATAGCGGTTCCCTTACCTTCAGTGCTGGCTCAGACCCCCCAGGATAGCGCTACAGGAGCTGCTGAAATAACGGTGGATAGGGCTCGAAACGAGCCGATCCCTATTGTTATTCCTGATTTTGGTGCCGATACCGGTGTCGTCTTAACACAAGTTCTTACAAACGATCTTAATAATACAGGCTTGTTCAGAGTCATCAGCAGTACGTCACCCACCTCAACACCGGATTTTGCCTCTTATAAAGCAATGGGAGCAAGGGCTATTGTCACAGGGTCTGTAGCGGGAGGGCGAGTTGAATTCCGTTTGTGGAATGCGCTGACGGGGCAGCAAATACAAGGCACTGCGTATTCCATGTCGAATTCTGGGGCCATTAATCAAGATGTTCGTCGGGTTGCCCATATGATTGGTGACGTTATTTACGAAAGAATGTTGGGAGAAAAAGGGTATTTTAATACGCGTATTGCTTACGTATCCCAGACGGGTCGTCGATCAAACCCAACCAAACGATTGGCGATTATGGATTACGACGGGGCTAATAATCGTTTTCTAACGGATGGTAAATGGTTGGTGTTGACACCACGTTTCAGTCCGGTAAGCAATCAAATTGCTTTTATGTCTTATGTTAATAATCGGCCGCGCGTTTATCTTTTTGATCTTCAATCGGGTCGACAACAAATTCTAGGTGATTTTAATGGCATATCTTTTGCACCACGGTTTTCCCCTGATGGTAGCAAGGTTGTGATGTCTGTGACCCGTGGCGCAGGTTCTGATATTTTTGTTGTGGATTTAGGTTCAGGTTCAAAAAGACAGCTTACCAGTTCCGGTGCCATTGATACCAGTCCTTGTTACAGCCCGGATGGATCACAAATTGTATTTTCCTCTGACCGAGGGGGCAGACAACAACTTTATATTATGAGTGCTGCAGGAGGGGACGCTCATCGAATTTCATACGGGAATGGCAGTTACGCAAATCCGGTTTGGTCTCCTAGGGGCGATGTCATTGCTTTTGTTCGTATTGGTTCTGGAGGATTTTCCTTGGGGGTCATGGCGCCTGATGGAACTGGCGAGCGTATTTTGACTCAGGGCTTCACGGTTGAGAGCCCCAGTTTTTGTTCGAACGGTCGTGTAATGGTATTTTGCAATCAATCGGCTGCGGGGGTAGGGGGGAGTGGATTTAGTTCTTCAATTCATTCAATTGATGTCACGGGATGTAATGAGCGCTCTATTCCTACTTCCACCTTTGCTTCAGGTCCCTCTTGGTCACCGAGCAACACATAGTAACTATTTTTTAACAATTTTAAAAAAAACTGTAATAAAATATGCAATTTTGCTAAAATAGGTGTACTGTAATCAGTAAATTTCTTACTGAAATCAAACTATGTTCTTCAATGCATTTGTCTATGGATAAAACAATTCAGTAGATAATGCTTACTTCGTAGGGATAAAAATGATGAAATTAAAGCTTCTTGGCGCTTTCGGTGCAGCTTTGTTGCTAGTTGCTTGTTCTGGCGGTAATAGCAATAAAGGTGCATCTACTGGAAACGGTGCTATTCAAAGCCCTTCAGTCAGTGGAGCTGTTCCTGGCAGTCAGGCTGATTTGGTTGCCAATGTTGGTGATCGTATCTTTTTCCCCTTTGATTCAAATAAGTTAACCGATGAAGCACGTTCAACATTGGATCGTCAAGCCGAATGGATGAAACGTTATCCTAATGTGCAAGTTATGATTGCTGGAAATTGTGACGATAGAGGAACCGAAGAATATAATATCGCACTGGGTTCAAGACGTGCAAATGCCTCAAGAGACTATTTAGTTTCCTTGGGAATTTCTCCTGATCGCATAACAACAATTTCTTATGGTAAAGATAGACCAATTGCTGAAGGGGACAACGAGGACGCATGGGCACAAAACCGTAATGCTACCACGTCCGTACGTTAAGGTTTTCTTTGGTAACATGTTATGGTTTGCAGCCGATAAAACTGGTAATACGTTTTATCGGTTTTTTTATGCCATTTACAAGATGAATGAATAAGTGATAATTTAAGCAGGATCCACAAGTGGGTACAAAGGAATTTATGTATGGCAGAGGATACAATGAAGGTTGATTATCTTAAAACTACATTAAAGATACGAAAAAAACTTTGTTATACTTTGGTGCTGTTGGGGGCACTGTACACCAGTGGGCAAGGGTATTCAGTTTTTGCCCAAGAAGCGGTTAATCGTAACACGATCGCATTACAGAATCAGATTGCTGCATTAAAATCTCAGTTGACGCAGTTGGAACAAAGTCAATCGACCGCGAACGATTCACGTTATACGTCCAGCAATGGGGGTCAACTTTCTTCCAGTGGTTTATTACCCGATTTACTGAATAGGGTAAATAACCTTGAGGACCAGCAACGCCTTATGCGTGGCCAATTAGACGATTTGACCAATCAATTTCAATCAAAAATAGACGAATTATCAAAAAAAATAGAAGATAAAAATTTTGCTTCCGGGGTCAACGAGGGGTCACCTCCTCAAGTCTCTCAATCTGATAACGTAACCAAACCCACTGCAAAAAATTCTACCCAACAAGAAGGTCAACAAGCCCTCCTTAATGGCAATTACGCTCAAGCTGAATCGATTGCTCGATCATTGCTTGCGAGTGATCAAGGTGCACGCTCGGTTAACGCTCATTTTCTTCTTGCCCAGGCATTAGCAGGACAAAAAAAATACAAAGAAGCCTCCGTGGGGTATTTTGATATCTTTCGCAAATTTCCTAATTCTGCTCGCGCGCCCGAAGCCTTATTAGGGGTAAGCATTACTATGATCAAAAACAATAAAAACAAAGAGGCCTGTCAAGCTTTGGCTTTGTTAAAAGGCAAATACCCCGCGGCTTCGCCAAGAATAAAATCTGCAGCAAGTATTTTACACAATAAAGCGCATTGTTCATAACACTTGATGGTTGATGATGCACTTTTACCGCTATCTCAAGGAGAATTTAACGCTTTAATTAATAAACTGGGTCCATGGGGGGATCTGACATCCCGCAATAATCCGATAGCGGTTGCTGTTTCAGGGGGAGCAGACAGTTTATGTCTTGCTGTATTAGCGTCCAGATGGTGCTCTAATTTAGTCGCGTTTATCATAGATCATCAATTGCGACCTACTTCAACGGCTGAGGCGTTGCAGACACAAGCGGTTTTAACAACATTTTCAATAAAATCAGTCATAATTACGCTAACCGGTTTAAAAAAAAATGCGTCTGTTGAAGAACATGCACGTGTTGCACGCTATGAAGCGTTAAGCAAAGCATGCCAAGCTTATGGTTGTGTCGACCTATTGTTAGGGCATCATGCTGGCGATCAAGCGGAGACCATTTTGATGCGTCGTCGTGCCAAAAGCCATGAAACAGGGCTGTCGGGTATGGCAAGTATTATGGAGTTACCTACTGTTCGTTTGGTAAGACCTTTATTGACTATAAATCCAAAACGATTGCGTATGACGCTGCGTTGTGAATCCATTGATTGGATTGAAGATGAATCCAATCAGGACTTAAAATTTACGCGAAATCAATTAAGAAAAGAGCTCTCTTCGGAATGGGAAACGGGAGAAAAAGTTTTTAGGTTGATAAAAAGCTCTCAACATTATTCTCAACAACGCATGATCAAAAATGAAAAGCAGACACGTAAAGTATGTTATCATCTTTCCATTCATCCTTGTGGATTTGCTCTGGTACAACTTGATTCTTTGGATAATGAAAATTTGGGTGCGTTGCTTAGAACGCTTTCTGGGTCAATTTATAAACCTTCACATAAAAAAATTATGCAGATTTTTGATCACCCGCAAGGATGTGTATGCAATGGATTAAGAATTATGCCTTTACCATCTTTTGGTAAAGCAATGTGTATTTTTAGAGAAGAAGCTTGTGTAGAAAAACACAAGCAAGCCTTTTCTGGTACAATGTGGGATAATCGCTTTCGCGTTAACATTTTATCTCATTCACATTGTGGACAGGTGAGAATAGGAGCGTTAGGAAAAGCGTATTCGTCATACGTGCAAGCGCGCACATTACCTGCGGCGATTTTAAAAGTTATTCCTGCGTTTTGGCACGATGAAAAAGTTGTAGCTATACCCGGTTTAAATATTTATACTGATAAAAAGACTCAAGACTGGCAAATTCTCTTTCAACCAAAAGTTCCTTTTACAGAAAGCTATTTATTCTAACGTTTAAATAAAGATTGCTTATAAAAAATTACTTAAAATAAATATTTTTAGGCTAGGAAAATTTTAATCTATTCTTATGTTAGATAATAAGTAAAAGATCCTAGGATATGCCTTTGAGTCTTATTTTGGAAATATCAAACAGACGTGTTTATTACAACATGGAAATATGAAGTAGAATGAAAAATTTTGGCCGTAATTTAAGTTTATGGATTGTTGTAATCGTTATGGTTATGCTGTTGGTGGGTATTTTCCGACCCAATAGTAATCAAAACGCTGGTGAACAAATTAGTTACTCACAGTTTATAAATCGAGTGGATTCAGGAAAAGTCAGTTCTGTCGTCATTCAAGACCGTTATCTTAGCGGTAAAGATAAAGATGGCAAGAGTTTTCAAACATATTTGCCTCCTTTTGAAAGCGATCTTTTAACCAAACTCAGCAACATGAACGTTTCGGTTGAAGCAAAACCTCTTGATACACAACCTGGTCTTTTTTGGCGTTTGGTTATTAACCTTTTACCGACTTTATTAATCATTGGTTTATTTATTCTACTTATGAGAAATATGCAGGGTGCGGGTGGAAAAGCGATGGGTTTTGGTAAGTCTAAAGCCAAGTTGCTTACGGAAAAACAAGGACGTGTTACGTTTGCGGACGTTGCAGGTATTGATGAGGCAAAAAGTGAATTAGAAGAAATTGTTGAATTTCTAAAAGATCCACAAAAATTTCAACGTCTTGGTGGTAAAATTCCTAAAGGCGTTTTGCTGGTAGGGCCTCCTGGAACGGGTAAAACGTTATTAGCAAGAGCGATTGCTGGGGAAGCAAACGTTCCATTTTTTACTATTTCTGGATCCGATTTCGTTGAGATGTTTGTGGGTGTGGGTGCTTCTCGTGTACGCGATATGTTTGAACAAGGGAAAAAATCAGCGCCATGTATTATTTTCATTGATGAAATTGATGCTGTGGGAAGACATCGTGGTGCTGGACTTGGTGGTGGAAACGACGAAAGAGAACAGACATTAAATCAAATGCTGGTTGAAATGGATGGGTTTGATAGTAATGAAAGCGTCATTCTTATTGCCGCTACAAACCGTCCGGATGTGTTGGATCCAGCCTTGTTACGTCCTGGGCGTTTTGATCGACAAGTTGTTGTCCCTAATCCTGACGTGGGAGGGCGAGAAAAAATACTTCGCGTACATATGCGCAAAGTCCCTCTGGCTTCAGATGTGGATCCAAAGGTAATTGCTCGCGGAACGCCAGGTTTTTCTGGGGCGGATCTTGCCAATTTAGTCAATGAAGCTGCTTTGTTAGCCGCTCGATTAAATCGTCGTACCGTCTCAATGCACGAATTTGAAAACGCTAAAGATAAAGTGATGATGGGTGCAGAAAGGCGCTCTTTAGTGATGAGCGAAGATGAAAAAAAGATGACCGCTTATCATGAAGGAGGACATGCTATCTGTGCTTTGTTTACGCCGGGATGTGATCCTGTTCATAAGGCAACGATTATACCGCGAGGAAGGGCATTGGGTATGGTCATGAGTTTGCCCGAAGGCGACCGCTATTCCAAAAGTAAAGCCAAATGCTTGGCAGAGCTGGTTTTAGCCATGGGCGGACGATGTGCAGAAAGTATGATTTTTGGACCTGAAAATGTATCAAATGGTGCATCTGGGGATATTAAAATGGCTACCGACTTGGCTCATAGAATGGTGAGTGAGTGGGGCATGAGTGAAAAAATTGGATTGGTATCTTACGCAGAAAACGAACAAGAAGTCTTTTTAGGTCATTCCATGAACGGGGGGCGTAATTTCTCTAATCAAACCATTCGTGAAATTGAAGACGAAGTTAAGCGTTTAATTAATGAAGCCTATGAAAAAGCGTCTAACCTACTGTCAGAGCGTAGAGAAGAGTTAGAACGTTTGGCACAAGGATTATTGGAATACGAAACCTTAACAGGGGATGAGATTCAAAAAGTTTTGCGTGGTGAAAAAATAGATCGCAGTATCGTTGATGATACGACTAAAAATTTAAGATCTTCATTACCAGAAACGTCCAATCAGCAAGATAACGATGAAAAGGATTCTTCTTCTGAAGCTTCTCCTTCCGCAGAAAACAGTTCAAGCTATTCGGCTACGTGAAAGTGTTTGCATGAGAGGAAATTTAATTTTTTCCTCTTGTGCATAATAATACAATGTATTCAAAAACATTTTACGAACCCTTAGCTTTCTTGAGAGGGAATGAAGCCAGCACTGCCGTTGCCCAAGGTATGGCGTTACCCTTTTTAGGACAAAATCTAAGTTTCACTATGGTTAGAAGCATCCACCCTGATGGTTCATCTATATACCCTATTGGTTGTTTGCCCAAAGAGGGTGAGGAAAAGGTAAAACAATTAACTTATCCCTTGCCTAATGCGAGATTGCCAGCACAATTTTTGATTATGGGTATTTTAAATGTTACGCCTGATAGTTTTAGCGATGGAGGAAAATTTTTTTCTGTTGAAAAAGCCGTCAGGGGTGCCTTGGACATGATAGAAGAAGGTGCGGATATTATCGATATAGGCGGGGAAAGCACAAGACCGGGTAGCCAAGCCGTCAGTCCTCAAGAGGAATGTTCTCGGGTTATCCCTGTTATTAAGGCTTTAAGGGGCTGTGGTGCTCTTTTGTCCATTGATACAAGACACGCTTATACAATGGCAAAAGCTTTAGATGCAGGCGTTCAATTAATTAATGATATATCTGCCTTGAGCGATGAGAAGAGTTTGTCGATTGTTTCGCAGGCAACTTGCCCAGTTATTCTAATGCATATGAGGGGAACCCCTCAAACGATGGGTAATTTTACGATTTACGATTCATTGCTTTATGACGTGTTAAATGAATTATCTTGCAAAATTAACAAAGCAGAAGAAGCGGGAATTGTGCGCGAACGCATTATTATCGATCCAGGGATAGGCTTTTCCAAGCAGACCAACGATAATTATTTTTTGCTAAAGCATTTATACGCTTTTGCTTCATTGGGATGCAGAATGATGCTGGGTCTATCAAGAAAAAAATTAATAAAAGAAGCGGTTCAAAATGAAACGGAGTCGTTTTATGATCTAGCTTCTGGAGTTCTTTCCTCTCGTTTGCTTAACGTTAATAATGGAATTGTAAGAGTTCATAACGTAAAAACTATGAATTCCATACGACGTTTGCAAGTTAACTTACACTAAAACTATAGTAGAAATGTGGATTTTTAATTATGGACAACCAACGCCTACTTTTCGGTACAGATGGTATTCGTGGCAAAGCAAATAGCGATCCTATGACGGTATCCATTGCCCAAAAACTTGGGCAGGCTGCTGGAGTTTTGTTTGTTGATCAAAATGAAAAACGTAAACATCAGGTGCTTATTGGTAAAGATACACGTTTATCGGGATACATGATTGAAAGTGCTTTGGTTTCTGGTTTTTTATCTTCAGGTATGGATGTTATTCTTGTTGGGCCGATGCCGACCCCCGCTATTGCTATGTTAACACGCTCTTTAAGGGCAGATTTAGGCGTGATGATCTCGGCATCACATAATCCTTATTATGATAACGGAATAAAAATTTTTGATAAAGATGGGTATAAGCTTTCGGACATTGTAGAATGCGAAATCGAAGCACTTATGCGCAAGGACATTTCTGCACGTTTGGCCAGCGTTGATCATCTAGGTCGCGCTGTACGTCTAGAGGATGCAGCTGGCCGTTATATTGAACACGCAAAGGCCTCGTTTCCCAAGCATTGTCGATTAAATGGCTTGAAAGTGGTCATTGATTGCGCAAATGGTGCTGCATATAAAGTTGCCCCAGCCGCGCTATGGGAGTTAGGCGCAGAGGTTATTACTATAGGAAATCGTCCAAACGGCGTTAACATCAATCAAGATTGTGGTTCTACGCAGACGGAAGCCCTCCAAAAAGCAGTAATTGAACATAAAGCCGACATTGGTATTGCTTTGGATGGAGATGCTGATCGTATGTTGCTTATTGACGAACAAGGCAACTATATTGATGGTGACCAGATCATCGCTTTGATAACGACTTCTTATGCTGAAAAGGGCTTTTTGCCGAAAAACCAAGTTGTTACGACGGTTATGTCAAATATGGGACTCGAACAGTATTTTGAGTCAAAACATATTCAACTGCTTAGAACCAAAGTAGGGGATCGCTATGTCGTTGAACGTATGCGCCAGACAGGGGCAAAAATAGGTGGAGAACAATCAGGCCATATTATATTATCTGATTTTTCCACGACGGGAGATGGGTTAATCGCCTCGTTATACGTGCTAGCTTTAATAAGCGAAAAAAACGAAAAAGCAAGCCGAGTTTGTAAAGTTTTTGATCCATTCCCTCAAGGGTTACGTAATATACGTTTTGGGAATTTTGATCCGCTCTGTGATGCTAAGGTTTCGAAAGAGCTAAAAGAAGTACAAACAAAACTAGGCACAGATGGTCGAGTGGTTTTAAGAAAAAGTGGCACTGAACCTTTGATAAGGATTATGGCGGAGGCGCGAGAACAAACAACCGTCGATTATGTCCTTAACCATCTTTCAGAAGTTATCCATGACGTGAATTCTTAGTTTTTCCTTTTGAAAGAAGATAAGAAAGCAGTTTATCTACGAGACGATGATTTTGTATAAAATATTCTGTAGGAACGGAAAGCAATTGTTGTGCAGGTTGCACATAAGATTCATTGGTTAATTCTATGGGCGTATGGTTTACCATCGTTTGTAAAGAATAAGGGGTAATTTCAGGATGAAATTGTAGACCAATGACTGTTTTACCGATTTGAAACGCCTGGTTGGGATTGACAGAATTGGTGGCTATTTTTGTTGCATTTATAGGAATGTCAAATTGTTCACTATGCCAGTGAAAACTTATAAAGGATTCTGGAAAACTAAAGTTTTTTTTGTTTTTGGACGTTTGGGGAACGGCTTGAACAGGGAACCAACCAATTTCTTTTTCAGAAGCACGGCTAATTTTTGCGCCGCAGACGCTGGCGATAAGTTGGGAACCCAAGCAAATTCCTAGGGTTGGAATATTGTGATCGATTGCTTTTTTAATAAGTTTTTTTTCTTCAATTAACCAAGGATATGTTTTTTCATCGTTAACGCTCATTGGCCCCCCTAATACAATCAATAGATTGGCAGAACAAACGTCAGGCGTAGGAATTTCGGGATTGCAAACAGAATAAATATCGGTAGCAAATCCTTTTTCATGCAACCAGGATAAAATGTAACCTGGTCCTTCAAAAGGAACATGTTGTAAAATTATAGCTTTCATTTATTTAATTCTTTCATAAGTGAAACTGAATTCCTAGTGAAATATAATGCGTAATGTTACATTTTAAATACATTTTAGAATTATTTTTTAAATAAAAATCCTCTTGTTCATTTAAACAAGAGGATAATATATTAAATAGTGTATAATGTTTCGCTTTAAACTTATAAAGTAGTTTCGCCTTTTTTCCAGTTACAAGGGCATAGACCTCCATTTTGAAGTGCATCAAGTATACGCAGACATTCTTCGGGATTACGTCCAACTGAAAGATCATTTACGCTGACATGACGAATAATGCCACTTGGGTCGACAATAAAGGTCGCTCTTAGATCAACCCCTGAATTATAATCAATAATGCCTAGGGCTGAGGATAATTCCCTTTTATTATCTGCCAACATAGGTATATTTAAATCTTTTAATAAGTCATTATGTAGACGCCAATTTAAATGAACGTATTCTGAATCGAGAGAAATACCATACACAGCAGTGTTGCGGGATTCAAATTCCTGCATCAACTGACCAAACGCTGCAATTTCGGTAGGGCAAATAAAGGTAAAGTCCATGGGCCAAAAGAAAAATAATTTCCATTTTCCAGCATCATCTTTATTTGAAATTTCTTTGAATTCATTTTGACTGGCATCATTTAGCCCTGTTTGACCCGCTGCCACTGCTTTCAAAGTAAAGGACGGAAATTGATCACCAACTGTTAACATCGTAAACCTCCTAAAGTGTATTATTAAAATAAGAATAGATTGACTCTATGCTCTGCTTTTATTTATGGAATTGAAAAGCCAAATTTTCAAATGAATTCTTTTGTGATTGATAATTGAAAAAACCGATGGATATTTTACCTTCTCCCCAACAGCTACGCTATTTAATAGCCCTTTCAGAGCAACGCCATTTTGGCCGTGCTGCAAATGTGTGCTCTGTAACTCAATCGACGTTGTCGGCTGGAATATTAAACCTGGAACGCCAATTTAATGTGTCAATTTTAGATCGATCCGCGGGTAAACGGGTAATTTTTACACCGATTGGAGAAGAAATTATTCTTCAAGCTAGAGGGGCTTTGCACGGTTTAGAAGCGGTTCGGGACGTTATTCATTATGCGCGAGAGCCGTTTTCAACATCGTTGAAACTTGGTATTATACCGACTATAGCTCCCTATATTTTGCCTGTAATTTTATCCACTGCGACTCATAACTATCCTAATTTAAAATTAACGGTATATGAGGATATAACAGAAAACCTTATGGAACGTTTGGCGGTAGGTTATTTGGATTTGTTAATTATTGCAATGCCTTGTGATTGCAGTGGTTTGGAAACCTATGCCCTGTTTAAAGACGAGTTTTATTTGATTTTGCCTGAGAGCCATCCTCTTTCGCAGTACGAGGTTGTATCTCTAGATAAAATTAATGCAAAAGAATTAATTTCGTTACAAGATGGACATTGTTTAAAAGACCAAACCTTAGACATGTGCCGACAAGGTCAAAATCAAAAAGTTATTACCGATTTTAATAATGATTTTATGGCTTCAACGCTCAAAACCATTGTAAATATGGTCCGAATGGAGTTAGGTATCGCTTTTATTCCCAAAATGGCTCTATACGACGAACTGGCAAATAAAGACAATCTTGTGTTTAAACCTTTATGCGGTGCAATAACGTGGAGAACCATAGGCTTGGCGTGGAGGCGGAATTCTTTAAGGGCGAGTGAATTTAAACAATTTGAAACCATGTTTGAAAATTTGAATCTTAAGCTTTAAGATTTGACTTTTGAGTATTTTACTTTATATAAAAGCTAATTCTTGAATTTTATTGCCTTTTATGGAAATTGTAATATGAAGATTAGAAACAGCTTACGCTCAGCGAAGCTAAGAGATAAAGATTGTCGTATCGTTCGTCGCCATGGAAGAGTGTACGTCATTAATAAGAAAAATCCACGTATGAAAGCCCGTCAGGGGTAATGACTTAAGCTTTATTTAAATACAAGCAAGAGCAGGCCGTCGGTCTTGCTTTTGCATATCAAAATAATTGTTATTCACCAAAAACATTCAATAAGATTTGTACTGGTGGACGTGTTTTAGCTATCATTGAAATTATTTTGAAACGCATCTTACGACGCGTAATAAAATGAACTCTAGATCAAAAAAATGTATTTGCATTGATTTAATGCATCGTGTACCCATTTCAGGGCATATTATGGTTTATTTATAGTTGAGTCGAGTTGATTTGAACGCCATAATTCTACGCTATCGGGATACTGCGGTATTGAATTATTCAGTTTTGTTGTGCCTTTTACCATCAAATATATTCGTGTCGAAGCTATACCTTGGTTGATCAGAACGGATCGAATACTTAATCCTCTTTCAAGAGCTATTCTTCTAGGCGTTGATGGATCATCAGGACTCTCATGACTGTAAGCATATAAATAGGCTTGAACATTTGGATTGCTTTTTAAACTCTTAGCAAATTCTATTACCGCTTTCATCATGTCCTTATTTAAATCCACATCCTCGTTATTAAAAAGAATAATGGTTTTGATAGGGGACACCTTAACGCTTCCTCGTGCATTTTCGATAATTTTAGGCATGGGCGGAGGGGCAGGTGGATGTAAAGGAACGTTTAAATCTTGTTGTTTAATAACAGGGATAGGCGGAGGGGCTTGAGGTATAGAGGGAATAATGGGCGTGGAGGAAGAGTTTGTTTTTTCAGCTGAGTTTTGTTGTATAACAGGTTTTTTTGAATATGTTTCAGGGTTATCCGTGTTTTTTTTTCTAGGTCTGTTGCGTTTTGTGTTCCTTTTTGGCGCGGATTTATTGGAATTTTCTGCAGGTTTGCTTAGAGTATCAAGGGCAGAAGGGTTCACGGTAACCTGCGAAAATACCGGTGATGAAAAATAATAAAATAAACCCGTCGAAAGTAAAACAATTTTAAGATTATTATACATAATTCTGTGTAACTTTTTTAAAAAAGACGTTCAATAACATCTTAAAACTTGCAGACGGTTAAAGGGCATTTCGTAATAAAAATTAAATATTTTTGCTAACGATGGCCTTAATTTTATCAAACAACGCAGCATTAGCCGCCACAGTATTGACGGACATTCCGATATCATTAAGAGGATGTCCCTGAGGATCGGTTACGTATCCCCCAGCCTCTCTAACAAGAACAATCCCCGCAGCAACGTCCCAGGGTTTTAAATCCAATTGCCAATACCCCTCATACCGACCTGCGGCTACCCAGGCTAAATCAAGTGCCGCAGACCCAAATCGTCTCAATCCAGCAATATGCGGCATTAAGGAATGGGCTGTTTTTACAAAATTTTGTAACTTTGTTTCGCTGGAAAGGGCAAATTGAATTCCAGTTCCAAAAACAGCCTGAGACAAATCTCGTCTTGTAGAGACTCTTAAACGGCGTTCGTTAAAAAAAGCCCCAAGACCTTTTTCAGCCCAAAACATTTCGTTCGATGTAGGATTATAAACCAATCCAGAAACCAACTCAATGTCACCGTTATCGTTACGTTTTTGCAAAGCAATAGAAATGGACCAATGCGGTATTCCATGTAAAAAATTAGTCGTGCCATCAAGAGGATCTACAATCCAACGCCAGGACCAATTTTCGCTTCCTGATGCGCCGCTTTCTTCCATCAAAAAAGCATAGCCAGGTCTAGCTTTTTCTAGCTCAGTTCGTATAATGTTTTCGGATTTTAGATCGGCTTGAGAGACAAAATCCCCAGGGCCTTTAATGCTTACTTGCAGCATTTCCACTTCGTTAAAATCGCGCAATAAACCCCGCGCAGCTTTTTGTGCTGCATTTTGCATAACGCTCATATGAGGTGATAGACGTTGAACCATGAGGGGTACCTAAAGCTTGAGTATAAATAAAAAACGTTGTAGCAAAAGAGTTTTGATTGGTCTGTATTAATTTTTGTTGAGAAACAGCGAATTAATTTTTGGCACGTTCGACATAGCTACCATCATCGGTACGAACGACAATTTTCTCTCCTGCCCCGATAAAAGGGGGAACCATGGTTTTAACACCATTGGAAAGTAAAGCAGGTTTATAAGAAGAGCTGGCGGTTTGGCCCTTTACCACAGGCTCTGCCTCAACAACTTCTAAAATAACTTGTGCAGGTAACGTAACGGAAATAGGATCACCCTCGACAAGGTTGACTGTTACTTTCATATTGTCTTGTATAAAAGCGACCTGATCTCCAAAAATTTCTTTATGTAAAATGGTTTGTTCATAAGTATCTGGATCCATTAAAACAAGATTGTCACCATCTGTATAAGAATAGGTAAAATCTTTATCTTCAGTAACCAAACGTTCGACGGTGTCTACGGTACGCCACCGTTCATTGGTTTTGTTTCCAGTTTTAAGATCGCGCATTTCAACTTGTATGAATGCGCCACCTTTTCCAGGAGTAATAATTTGTTGTTTTAGTACAGACCAGCGGCGTCCATCATGTTCAATGACTTGTCCGGCGCGAATTTGGTTCGCCTGTTGTTTCATCGTTCTCTCTGATATTTTAGATAAAGAAAATGTAAGTCTATAATATTTTTGGGATAAATGGGCAAGATAATTTGTTTTTTTTAGAGGTTTACGTACAGCGCTTGCGTTGGCTGGGATCAAGCACGGTATCAGGTTCATCATTATGATAGTATATGGGACCTATAGGTACTTTACCATACCCTCCAGGAATATCTAAAACATAAGTAGGCCAGGCTAACCCTGTAATTCGGCCTCTTAGTGTGCGAAGTATTTTTTGCCCTTGTTCAATAGGAACGTAAAAACGATAGGTGCCAGGGGCATGATCCAGTTGATGTAAATAATAGGGTTTAATTTTCCAAGTTAAAAATTTTTTAAAAAGTGTTTCCAGTACTGTTGCATCATCATTAACATTTTTAAGCAATACCGATTGACTTAGCATAGGTATGCCTGCTTTTGTAAAGTGTTGTACTGCATGAAATGCTTTTTCTGTAAATTCTAAGGGGTGGTTTGCATGAACGACAACCCACAATGCTTTATCTGTCGATAAAGCATCAATTAGTGAAGCGGTAATTTTACTTGGAGTAGAAAATGGCATCCGCGTGTGAATTCGGATAATCTTAATATGATCAATTCGACTGAGTTCAGCAATGATGAATTTGAGTCTTCTAGGGGATAGGAGCAAGGGATCCCCCCCACTTAAAATAATCTCTTCAATATTTTCATGGGTTTTAATCCATTCAATCGCTTGAGAAAGGTCATGATCGTTTAGTACACCATCTTTTAAACCCACGTGCTCTCTACGAAAACAAAAACGACAATAAACAGGACACATTAAGATCGGTTTTAAAAGGGCGCGGTCAGGGTAACGATGAACAATGCCTCGGATAGGGGAGAGTGATTCGTCTCCAATAGGGTCACTTATTTCCCGGGTATGCGTTACAAGCTCACTGATATGCGGTATATATTGCAATCCAATAGGGTCTTCTCGTGAATGAATTAATTCGGCGACTTCACTGGGTATGGCAATTGCATATTTCTTTTTTAATTGGCTCATTTTTTTGATATCTTGAGAATCAATAAGATCAGCTTTAATAAGGTCCTGGATCGTGCGAAGTGTTTTTTTTGTCATTAAGTTAAGATGTGTTTAGTAATTTAAGGTATATTTAGCGTGAGACTGCAATTTAAGTACGCCCTTGCTGGGATCATTGACTAAGGTTTGTCCATTTGCAAAATGTTTCAATTCAAGAAAAATTGCCTTTTCTTCTTAAACGGCAAATCCTCAAAAACGAAATACGAAATTTTTTTCTAAAAAAAAATTATTTTGAAGTAGACACACCTTTTATGGTGACGTCACCCGGTGAAGAAGTTCATTTATATCCTTTCCAAACGTGTTATGAAACACCTTATGGAGAAAAGAAAAATTTATATTTGCATACAAGCCCTGAATTTTCTATGAAGAAAATACTTGCTTCGCTTCATAGACCTATTTACCAGTTTGCTCGAGTCTGGAGGAATGGGGAAGGAGGAAAACTTCACGCACCGGAATTCACAATGTTGGAATGGTATCATCCTTACTATTCCTTGGAAGAGCTTATGCGTGAAACCGAAAGTTTATTACAAGCGCTCTTACCAGCCAAAATAAATTATAATCAGAGTTGTATTGCATTCAATAAACCTTTTGAACGGTTAACTGTAAATCAAGCCTTTCAAAATTATGTGGGCGTTGATTTACTGTCTTTACCTGAAGATCCTTTCGTACTTTCCCAAGCTGCCAATTGTTCGTTGCGAAACTCTGAAACGTGGGAAGATCTTTTTTTTCGTCTTTTAATGGAACGAATAGAACCTTATATTGGTCGGGACAGACCTACATTTCTTACGCATTGGCCTGTTTCCCAAGCCGCTTTGGCTAAAATTGATTCACAAGATACCAGAGTTGCGTTGAGATTTGAACTCTATGCAGGGGGATTGGAATTAGCAAATGCTTTTGAAGAGCTTAACGATCCTCTTGAGCAAAGAGCAAGATTTGTAAAAGACAGAAAAAAACGCTTTTTGCTTTATCCGTCTAGGCCAATTTGGCAGTTAGATGAAAGTTTTCTAGCTTCTTTAACTTCCTTGCCTCCTTGTTCTGGTATAGCATTAGGGTTCGAACGACTCGTTATGCTTGCAACCGGAGCAATGGATATAAAAGATATTTTATGGATTTAAAAAAGGATTACCTAATATTATAG
>NZ_CAWUGZ010000129.1:0-29442 GCF_963921845.1 Commensalibacter sp. Nvir
TTAATATCCTTAAAGCCTCTTGAATGTTGTTTACTGTTTGGATAAGCAAATTTTGACTTGCAAACCAATAGGGTTCTTGTTAAAAGAACGTCAATGTTTATCGGCCCTGGATGGTTGTCTAAAAATTTATAAATACGACAAAATTTATAATATTTTGTAGGTAAATCTATTCAGTAAGTCCGCCTAATAAATGTTTTAGGCACGAATTTTTGTAAATGACCGTTAAGCGTTTAGATGCTTAACCTAGAGATAGTAAGGATCGGGAAAGGCGAATGCCGACCATTAACCAGTTGATTGCTAAAGGCCGCGAACCTGCTGCCAAGCGCAATAAGGTTCCTGCTTTGCAGGGATGTCCACAAAAACGAGGTGTATGTACTCGTGTTTATACGACGACGCCAAAGAAGCCAAACTCTGCATTGCGTAAAGTTGCTAAAGTTCGTTTGACGAATGGCTACGAAGTGGTGAGTTATATTCCTGGTGAAGGTCATAACTTACAAGAACATAGTGTGGTCTTAATACGTGGTGGACGTGTTAAAGATTTACCAGGCGTACGCTATCACATTTTACGCGGAGTCCTGGATACACAAGGAATTGCAAAGCGGCGTCAACGACGTTCTTTGTATGGTGCTAAACGTCCAAAATAAAAGGAATTAATAGGCATGAGTCGCCGACACCGCGCAGTTAAGCGCGAGATACTTCCCGATCCAAAATTTGGTGATGTTGTCATTACGCGTTTTATGAATGCGTTAATGTATGATGGAAAAAAATCAGTTGCTGAAAAAATCGTTTATGGTGCTTTGGAAACGTTAGGTGCTAAAGGCGGTGAGTCAGTGGACCCAGTTCGTTTGTTCCACGAAGCATTGGATAATGTTAAGCCTGCTGTTGAAGTTCGTTCACGCCGCGTTGGCGGGGCAACCTATCAGGTGCCTGTAGAAGTACGTGCAGATAGACGTCAAGCGCTGGCTATTCGTTGGTTGATAGACGCATCTCGTAAAAGAGGTGAAAATACGATGGAACACAGATTGTCGAACGAGTTACTTGATGCGGTAAACAATCGTGGTTCTGCGGTAAAAAAACGCGAAGATACACATCGTATGGCAGAGGCGAATAAGGCATTCAGCCATTATCGCTGGTAAATATGGGTTTGAGTTAATCTTAATTTAACCGAATTTCTTGGGTGCCCCAAGTTAACGGAGAGAAACAATGGCAAAGGCTAAATTTGAGCGGAACAAGCCGCACTGCAATATTGGTACCATTGGTCACGTTGACCATGGTAAAACTACTTTAACTGCTGCAATTACAAAAGTATTGGCAGAAGCAGGTGGAGCAGAATTTACTGCGTATGATATGATTGATAAGGCTCCTGAAGAAAGAGCTCGTGGTATTACGATCTCAACTGCTCACGTTGAGTATCAAACCGAAAAACGTCATTACGCCCATGTTGACTGTCCTGGTCACGCCGATTATGTTAAAAACATGATTACAGGTGCGGCACAGATGGATGGCGCTATCTTAGTGGTTTCTGCTGCTGATGGTCCAATGCCTCAAACGCGTGAACATATTCTTCTTGCTCGTCAGGTTGGTGTTCCAGCGCTGGTTGTGTTTATGAATAAGTGTGATCAAGTGGACGATCCAGAGTTGCTTGAGCTCGTCGAAATGGAAATTCGTGAATTGCTTTCTTCTTATGAATTCCCTGGCGATGAAATACCTATCATCAAAGGATCTGCATTAGTTGCTTTAGAAGACGGTGATCCAGAACTAGGAAAAAACCGCATTCTTGATCTTATGAACGCAGTTGATGATTATATTCCACAACCTGATCGCCCTGTTGATCGTCCATTTTTGATGCCAATTGAAGATGTGTTCTCTATTTCAGGACGGGGAACCGTTGTAACCGGGCGTGTTGAACGTGGTGAAGTAAACGTTGGTGAAGAAGTTGAGATTGTTGGTATACGTCCAACGACCAAGACAACGGTAACAGGCGTTGAAATGTTCCGTAAATTGCTCGACCGTGGGGAAGCAGGGGATAATATTGGTGCTCTTTTAAGAGGAACCAAGCGGGAAGATGTTGAACGGGGTCAAGTTCTTGCAAAACCTGGTACCATCAAACCGCATAATAAATTCAAAGCTGAAGCGTATATCCTCACGAAAGAGGAAGGTGGTCGTCACACTCCATTCTTCACAAATTATCGTCCACAATTTTATTTTCGTACCACAGATGTGACGGGTGTCGTTCACTTACCTGAGGGTACAGAAATGGTTATGCCGGGTGATAATGCTCGTATGGATGTTGAACTTATTGCTCCAATTGCTATGGATGAAGGCCTTCGTTTTGCTATTCGTGAAGGTGGCCGTACCGTTGGTGCAGGGGTTGTTTCTAAAATCACAGAATAAGTGATAATTTTTAAAATTCTCAGGATTCTCATCCGTGCGAAACGGTTGGGAATCTTGTCGTTATAGCGTATAGTTTTTTGATCTATTAAAACATTTAGGCAAAATTGTAATGGAAAGCCAAAATATCCGTATTCGCTTAAAAGCATACGATTATCGCGTGCTTGATAACAGCACGCGTGAAATCGTTAATACAGCGAAGCGTACGGGGGCACAGGTAAGGGGGCCCATCCCCTTACCGACACATATTGAACGGTTTACGGTTAACCGTTCTCCTCATATCGATAAGAAGAGTCGTGAGCAGTTCGAAATTAGAACACACAGACGTTTGTTAGATATTGTTGAGCCCAACCCGCAGACCGTGGATGCTCTCATGAAACTTGACCTCGCCGCTGGCGTAGATGTTGAGATTAAGTTATAAGGTCCAGACGATGCGTACCGGATTAATCGCAAAAAAGTTGGGGATGACCCGACTGTTTAAACAGGACGGCACTCACGTGCCTGTCACAGTGCTGCACTTAGATGAGGTGCAGGTCATAGATGCTCGTACACAAGAACGGGATGGTTACAATGCTGTGCAACTTGGTATTGGTAAAGCCAAGGTAAAGAATGTGAGCAAACCAAACCGGGGACATTTTGCACGAGCAAAAGTTGAACCTAAGCAAAAACTTGTTGAATTCAGAGTTTCTGAAGATGCTTTATTAGAAGCCGGCTCTAATTTAAGTCCAGCACATTTTATTGTTGGTCAAAAGGTCGATGTAACTGGCATCAGTAAAGGTAAAGGATTTGCTGGGGCGATGAAGCGTTGGAATTTTGCTGGGTTGGAAGCAACCCATGGCGTATCGATTAGTCATCGTTCCCATGGATCTACGGGTAACCGTCAAGATCCCGGTAAAACATTTAAAAACAAGAAGATGGCAGGACATCTCGGAAGTGAGCGGGTCACCACTCAAAATCTAGAGATTGCCGCCGTGGATGTTGAAAAAAAATTAATCATGATCAAAGGTTCTGTACCAGGCGCAAAGAATGGCTTTGTCTTTTTACGGGATGCGATTAAGAAAGCTCGCCATGCAGATGCGCCCTTTCCTGCGGCATTCGTAACATCAGCAGTGGAAGGTTGAGGGGAATGCAGTTAGAAGTTAAAACCCTCGATAACGGAAGTGTCGGAGATATCACCCTTCCAGAGGAAATTTTTGGAATGCAGCCTCGTGCCGATATTATGGCAAGGGTAGTTCATTGGCAACTTGCTAAACGCAGAGCCGGTACGCATAAAGCTAAAGGGCGCAGCGAAGTTTCAGGAACAACCAAAAAGCCATATAAACAAAAAGGCACAGGTCACGCCCGTCAAGGTTCTTTACGTAGTCCACAATTTAGAACGGGTGGTGTGGTTCATGGACCTGTTGTTCGCGATCATGGGTATAAATTGCCCAAACAAATTCGAAGATTAGGATTAATTTCTGCTCTTTCTCAAAAGTTAATTGAGGGTAAGCTGGTTATTCTTGATCAAGCCACAGGAGTCCAAAAAACTTCTGATTTGGTAAAAAAAGTTAACGGTTTAGGCTGGAGTTCGGCTTTGATTGTTGATTCAGCTGTGGATGAAAATTTTGGTCGTGCCATTCGTAACATACACGCTGTAGATATCTTGCCGACTAGGGGCGCCAACGTTTACGATATTCTCCATCACGATGTTTTGGCAATCACCCGTGCAGGCGTTGATACATTGAAGGAGCGTTTGGTATGACAAATATTCTGATGTTACGACGCCAGGCGGCAAAAATGTCTCGTGAAGCGATGTTTAATATCATTCGCTCACCGCTTATCACTGAAAAGGCTACTATGCTCTCTGAGAAAAATCAGATTGTATTCAAAGTTGATCTTGCAGCGACCAAGCAACAAATTAAAGTAGCAATTGAAACATTGTTTGGTGTCAAAGTTCTTGGTGTTAATACGCTTATTCTAAAAGGAAAAACAAAGCGTTTTAAGGGTCGGATGGGACGTCGTACTGATGTTAAAAAAGCTTTTATTCAACTTGCCGAAGGTCAGTCTATTGATTTGACCACCAAGTTATCTTAAGCGTAGGATGAAAACTGATGGCATTAAAGCATTTTAATCCAGTAACTCCAAGTCTTCGTGGAACGATCTTAATTGATCGAAAAGGACTTTGGAAAGGAAAACCAGTTAAAATCCTTACTGAAGGTAAGAGTAAAACTGGTGGTCGTAATAATAATGGGCGAATTACCTCTCGTTTTATTGGAGGTGGGCATAAACAATCGTATCGTATCATTGATTTTAAACGCCGCAAGTTTGATGTGCCAGCACAGGTTGAGCGTTTAGAGTATGATCCTAACCGTACTTCTTTTATTGCCTTAATACGTTATGAGGATGGGGAACTTTCTTATATTATCGCTCCGCAACGCCTGAAAGTTGGCGACATGGTTGTCGCTGGTCAACGTGTGGATATTAAGCCTGGTAATGCTATGCCTTTAGCGGCTATACCTGTGGGAACGATTATCCATAATATTGAGCTCAAAGAGGGTGCAGGTGCCAAACTTGTTCGATCTGCAGGAACCTATGCTCAGTTGGTTGGTAAAGATGCAGGATATGCCCAAGTAAAGCTCCAATCGAATGAATTAAGATTGGTTCGTGGTGAATGTATGGCTACGATTGGTGCTGTGTCGAATCCTGATAATATGAACCAACATTTTGGTAAAGCGGGACGTTCTCGTTGGTTGGGTCGTCGTCCACATAACCGTGGTGTCGTTATGAACCCAGTCGATCACCCTCATGGTGGTGGTGAAGGTCGTACCTCAGGTGGTCGTCATCCAGTGACACCGTGGGGTAAACCAACTAAAGGATATAAAACAAGAGTCAACAAGCGCACGGATAGTTTGATTATTCGTCGACGTAAGACAGGCAAGTAGAGGGGCGAACAGAGATGGCAAGATCCGTCTGGAAAGGCCCGTTTGTAGACGGGTACCTATTAAAAAAAGCAGAAGCTGCTCAAGCTTCTGGGCGTAATGATGTAATTAAAATTTGGTCTCGTCGTTCCACCATTTTACCACAATTCGTTGGGTTGGTTTTTGGTGTTTACAACGGTCACAAATTTTTACCAGTGCAGGTTAGTGAGAATATGGTAGGGCATAAATTCGGTGAATTTTCCCCGACGCGTACTTACAATGGTCATGCTGCCGATAAAAAAGCAAAGCGGGGCTAGGATGAGCAAACCAAAGCATTCACGTGCGCTTGCGGAAACCGAAGCTCAGGCTATCGGTAGAAACCTTCGCACCAGTCCACGTAAATTAGGTCTTGTTGCAGGCTTAATCCGCAACGAGCCTGTATCAGAAGCTTTAGCAAAACTAAGTTTTTCTAAACGTCGTATTGCAAAGCAAGTTAAAACTGTACTTGAGAGTGCAATAGCAAATGCGGAAAACAATCATCAACTTGACGTTGATCGTTTAATTGTTTCAAGAGCTGAAGTTGGCAAGGCTATGGTCATGCGTCGTTTCCAAGCAAGAGGTCGCGGTCGTTCAGCACAAATTCAAAAATTCTTTAGTCATATAAAGATTATCGTCGCAGAACGCAGTGATAACGATGAAGGAAAGGCTGCATAATGGGTCAAAAAGTTAATCCAATTGGATTGCGTTTAGGAATTAATCGAACTTGGGACAGTCGCTGGTATGCTGATTCAGATTATACTCGGTTGTTGTTTGAAGATTTCAAACTTCGTGATTATTTAAAGAAAAGATTAGCCGGTGCGGGTGTTTCCAAAGTGGTCATCGAAAGACCAGCTAAGAAACCAAGGGTTACTATTTATGCTGCTAGGCCAGGCATTGTAATTGGTAAAAAAGGTCAGGATATTGACAGTTTACGTAAAGAACTTGCGACAATGGCCAAAGCGGAAGTTGCTCTAAACATTGTTGAAATACGTAAACCTGAAATTGATGCCACATTGGTTGCTGAAAATATTGCGCAGCAGTTAGAACGTCGTGTTGCGTTTAGGCGGGCTATGAAACGTGCAGTACAGTCTGCAATGCGCTTGGGGGCACAAGGTATTCGTATCAATTGCAGCGGTCGTTTAGGCGGGGCTGAAATTGCACGTGTCGAATGGTATCGTGAAGGTCGTGTTCCATTGCATACATTGCGTGCAGATATTGATTATGGTATTGCCGCAGCGCATACCACATACGGTAAGTGTGGTGTTAAAGTTTGGATCTTTAAGGGCGAAATTATGGCTCATGATCCATCTGCGCAAGATCGACGTGCCGCCGATCAAGTGCCACAACGGTAATTGATTAATTTGAGTTTAATAGTTATATAGTCGACTATTATTACGCATGAGGATATTAAAAGATGCTATCTCCGCGGCGGACTAAATTCCGCAAAGCTCATAAAGGTCGTATTCATGGAATGGCCAAAGGTGGAACAGAGCTTAATTTCGGCACCTATGGTTTGAAAGCTTTGCAACCTGAACGAATCACGGCACGTCAAATTGAAGCGTCTCGGCGTGCAATTACCCGTGCTATGAAGCGTATGGGTCGTGTTTGGATACGAATTTTTCCTGACTTGCCCGTTTCAAGTAAACCTGCTGAAGTTCGTATGGGATCCGGAAAAGGATCTCCCGAATTTTGGGTCGCACGTGTAAAACCCGGTCGCATTCTTTTTGAAATAGAAGGTGTTTCGCCTGAAATAGCAAAAGAAGCGTTAACCCTTGGTGCAGCAAAGCTTCCTATTAAAACTAAATTTATCACTCGTATAGGAGAGGCTTAAAAATGGCAAAGGCATTTAAGCCCGCTGATTTACGTGCCAAAACTATGGATGAATTGAAAACCCTTTTAATTGATTTAAGAAGAGAACAATTTAATCTTAGGTTTCAACGTGCAACGGGTCAAAATGAAGGCGTTAGTCGTGTTGGCGTAATACGTCGCGATATTGCTCGTATTAAAACAATTATGAACGAAACAGTTAAATCAAACGTTGGAGCTTCTGCATCCAACCACAAGTCCTAAGGAGTTAATGAACGATGCCAAGGCGCGTTCTGACAGGCAGGGTAACCAGTGATAAGATGGAAAAGACCGTAACCGTTATGGTCGTTCGTCGTGTTATGCACCCCCTGTATAAAAAATTCATTCGTCGCTCAAAAAAATATGCGGCGCATGATGAATTGAACGAATGTAAAATTGGTGATACGGTTCGCATTATCGAATCACCACCAATTTCAAAAAGAAAAACATGGGCTGTGATTACGCGTAATGGTGACGAACTTGGTTCGTCTTCTACAGTATCCAGTGCAGAAGTTTAAGGGAGGCTAAGACATGATCCATCCCGAGACCAACCTTACTGTTGCCGATAATTCTGGCGCAAAAGAGGTGCAGTGCATAAAGGTGCTGGGCGGTTCAAAGCGGAAAACCGCTTCGGTCGGCGACGTGATTGTCGTTTCTGTCAAAGAGGCTATACCTCGTGGCAAAGTGAAAAAAGGCGATGTTCATCAAGCGGTAATTGTGCGGACAAGTTATCCAGTACGGCGTGCTGATGGTACGGTTATACGTTTTGATAAGAATGCTGCCGTTTTAATTAACAAGCAGAAAGAACCTATCGGAACCCGTATATTTGGCCCTGTAGTAAGAGAACTTCGTGCACGTCAGTTCATGAAGATTATCTCCTTAGCGCCGGAGGTTCTATAATGGCGGCTCGTATTAAAAAAGGCGATCAAGTTGTTGTCATTACAGGCCCTTATAAGGGGGTTAAAGGCGAAATTTTATCCGTAAACCCCTCAGAAGAGAGGGCTGTGGTTCGTGGTGTTGCTGTTGCAAAGCATCATAAAAAGCCGACACGCATGGGTGAGCCCGGTGGAATTATTGAAAAAGAAAAACCTGTACATTTATCAAACCTAAAGTTGATTGATCCAAAATCTGGACAACCTACAAAGGTCGGATTTCGGATTTTGGATGATGGACGTAAAGTCCGTGTCGCAAAATCAACGGGTGAAGTGATTGAAGGATAAGGGGAGAGAAATGTCAGAAACCAGTCAAGCTTTCTCTGAAGCTCGTCTTTTTACGCTTTATAAGAAAGAATTGCGCCACACCATTCGTAAGCAATTTAACTATAAAAATGAAATGCAAATTCCCCGTCTTGAGAAAATTGTTCTTAATATGGGTGTGGGAGAAGCAGCAGGGGATCAAAAGAAACTTGATTCTGCCGTTGAAGAAATGACCTTGATTGCAGGACAAAAAGCGGTTAAAACGTTATCCAAGAAAGCAATTGCCGGATTTAAAATTAGGGCAGGTTTGCCTATTGGGTGCAAAGTGACTTTGCGCAAGAAACGCATGTACGAATTTCTTGATCGTTTGGTTACCATAGCGTTACCCCGGGTTCGCGATTTTAGGGGATTGCCTTCTAATAAAGGTTTTGATGGTCATGGTAATTTTGCAATGGGCTTGAAAGAGCAAATTGTATTTCCGGAAATCGTCTATGATAAAGTCGATGACGTACGGGGTATGGACATTATTTTTGTTACTACAGCCAAAACTGATGAAGAAGCGAAAGCACTTTTGAAAGCCTTTTCTCTTCCTTTTGTCAGTTAATCTTAGGATACTCGTTGCAAGGAATGATCTTATTTCTTGCATGTTCAATTATTTTTGGAAAACGGTCGAACAGTGTCGACAGGTTCCGGAGGGTAAAATTAAGCATGGCAAAAACTTCCGCCATTCATCGCAATGCTCATCGTGTTAAACTCGCGGCACGGGATAAAGACAAGCGCATTGCACTTAAAAACATTGTTATGGATAGAAGCCTGCCCGTAGAAGAACGTTTTGATGCTTCTTTAAAACTTGCGAAGCTTCCACGCAATGGGTCACGCGTACGCGTTCGTTTGCGTTGCAGACTAACAGGTCGTTCGCGAGGAAATTATCGTAAATTTGAGCTCTGTCGTATCGCGTTGCGTGAGCTGGCATCTGCTGGACACATTCCCGGCATGGTTAAGTCAAGTTGGTGAGGGGCAATACATGTCATTATCTGATCCATTAGGTGATATGCTCACCCGTATTCGTAATGCGCAATCTGCTCGTCATACTTCCTGCGTTGCACCTGCGTCAAATCTTCGCGTTAATGTTTTAGAAGCGTTGAAACGTGAAGGTTACATTCGTGGTTTTGAAAAGCAAGAAGTAAGAAAAGGCATAAGTCAATTACATATTGAGTTGAAATATTCTGATGGGCTGCCAGTGATTAAGGAGATTCAAAGAGTTTCCAAGCCTGGCCGGCGCGTTTATTCTAAAATTAAAGAATTGCCGAAGGTTTATGGTGGTTTGGGAGTTTCCATTCTATCTACCCCTCTTGGTGTTTTATCTGATATCGAAGCACGTGCTGCCAATGTTGGTGGCGAAGTGCTCTGTCGTGTATTCTAAGGGGGAGATGAATGTCACGTGTAGGCAAAAATCCCGTGCAGATTCCGCAAGGGGTACAAGCTTCAGTAACAAATGGCGTGTTTTTGGTTAAGGGAACTAAAGGTGAATTAACGTTACCAATTTCCGAACATGTTGATACGCTTATTGAAGATAATCAAATTATTGTTAAGCCTAAAAACCAATCTGTATTATCGCGAACGATGTGGGGAACTACCCGTGCGTTAATTGCCAATATGGTCAAAGGCGTATCAGAAGGGTATAGCAAGGCACTTGAAATTACAGGGACAGGTTTTCGTGCTTCTATCCAGGGCTCTAACCTTGTTATGAATCTTGGTTATTCTCATGATATTGTTTATCCAATACCATCAAATATCAAAATCTCAACACCAAGACCAACAGCTGTGGTCGTTGAAGGAAATGATAAGCAACGTGTAGGGCAAGTCGCTCTCGATATTCGTAACTTTCGTAAGCCTGAACCTTATAAAGGCAAAGGTGTTCGTTATGATAATGAAGTTATACGTCGCAAAGAAGGTAAAAAGAAATAATGGGTATGCAACGTGAATTACAAGCGCGTCGGCGTAGACGGTTGCGCTATCAGCTTCGTTCGAAGGCGAATGGACGACCACGTCTATCTGTTTTTCGTTCAAGTAAAAATATTTATGTACAAGTGATTGACGACACTACGGGCAAGACCTTAGCGGCTGCGTCAACACTCGAGGCAGCTGTCAAAAGTCAGCTGAAGACAGGAGCTGATATTGAAGCAGCACGCGCCGTTGGCAAGTTGATTGCAGAACGCGCTAAGTCGGCAGGATTGGAACAGGTCGTTTTTGATCGTGGCTCCTATATTTATCATGGGCGTGTAAAAGCGCTGGCTGAGTCTGCCCGCGAGGGCGGACTGGCGTTCTAGAGGGAGAGGTCGCGAATGGCACGTGAAATGAAAGAAGGCGGTCGCGCAGGTCGTGAACGCGAAAGTGACGATTTGGTTGATAATCTTGTATCAATCAATCGTGTTGCAAAAGTTGTTAAAGGCGGACGCCGATTTGCTTTTGCAGCGCTTGTAGTGGTTGGGGATCAACGGGGTCGCGTTGGTTACGGTTCTGGAAAAGCAAGGGAAGTGCCTGAAGCAATTCGTAAGGCTACCGAGCAAGCTAAAAAAACGATGATCCGTGTACCCATGAAAGAAGGTAGAACCTTGCATCACGATGTACATGGTACGTATGGTGCGGGTAACGTTGTTCTAAGGTCGGCAGAGTCAGGAACGGGTATTATCGCAGGTGGTCCTATGCGCGCCGTCTTTGAAAGCCTAGGAATTAATGACGTTGTTGCTAAATCTACGGGAACGCGTAATCCTCATAATATGGTTAAGGCAACGTTTGATGCATTAAAACGCTGTGCAAGTCCAAGAATTGTAGCGGCGCGTAGAGGGAAAAAAGTTGCTGAAATATTAGGAAGACGGGATACGTCCTCTCAACCGCAAACGACGTCGGAGGTTACAAATGCCTGAGCATGACGGTCAGAAGCTTAAAGTAACCCAAATTGCTTCAGCAATTGGACGTAAAAAAAATCAAAAGCAGACGCTGGTCGGCCTTGGATTAAATCGTATTGGTTCAACACGAGAGTTAGAAAATACCCCTGCGGTTCGAGGTATGATTAGTAAAGTTCGCCACCTTGTAAAGGTGGAGGAGTAAAAAATGAATTTGAATGAACTTCGTGATAATGAGGGTTCTCGGTATCACAAAAAACGTCTTGGTCGTGGTATTGGCTCTGGTAAAGGTAAGACTTCAGGAAAAGGTGTTAAGGGTCAATTAGCACGATCTGGAGTTTCGATTAATGGATTTGAAGGGGGGCAATTACCCCTTTACCGTCGTTTGCCAAAAAGAGGATTTAAGAATATTTTTCGTAAGCTTTACGCAGAGATTAATATTGAAACGCTTGTTAAAGCCATTGAAATGGGAAAATTAAATCCATCTTTGACGATTAACGAAGAAGCTTTTCGTACAGCAGGCATGATTAAAGGACGTAAATATTCAGGAGTCCGTTTGCTTTCAAAAGGCGAGCTTACTCAAGCACTCACCCTTGAAGTCTCCGGTGCATCTGTAAAAGCTGTTGAAACTGTAAGGAATGCAGGGGGATCCATCACGTTGTTATCAACCTCTGAGGATAACTCTGCAGATGCCTAAAGCATAAAGAGAATTGATTTAGAGCTTTAAAAAGTTCAAATTAAACGTTTCTTTAGAATCTTAAGGTTTTTACGGCGTCCCGTGAGTAAATTACGGTGACGCTGTTTTTTCTGAAAGGATATGAATATGGCCTCGATGGCCGAGCAATTAGCAGCTAATGTTAATCTTAGTGCTTTTTCTAAAGCAACTGAGTTAAAAAAACGGATATGGTTTACGCTTGGAGCGTTAATCATTTATCGTCTAGGAACATACATACCTGTTCCTGGTGTGGATGCAACCGTCATGGCGCAGCTTTTAGCTAAGCATCAAGGTGGTATTTTGGGCATGTTTGATATGTTCAGTGGTGGTGCGCTTGGACGTATGACGGTTTTCGCTTTGAACATTATGCCCTACATCAGTGCATCAATTATCGTACAACTTATGTCATCGGCTATGCCTTCATTAGAGGCGCTCAAAAAAGAGGGAGAGCAGGGACGGATAAAACTTAACCAATATACGCGTTATTTAACGGTTTTTATTGCTTTATTTCAAGCGTATGGGATTGCTATTGGCCTTGAAAGCATGAAAAGTGTAGCTGGACCTGCAGTGGTTATACCAGGCATGTTTTTTATTTTAACTTGTGTGGTTACGTTAGTGGGCGGCACAATGTTTTTAATGTGGCTGGGTGAACAGATTACCTCAAGAGGGGTTGGGAATGGAATTTCTTTAATTATTTTTGCTGGTATTGTTGCTAACTTACCGAAAGCGTTAGCTAGCTTATTTCAACTTGGATATACGGGCGCTTTATCACCTCTTTTTGTATTCATTTTTTTGATTTTAGCTGCTTGTACGATTGCATTTATTGTTTTTATGGAGCAGGCACAAAGAAGAGTAGTTATTCAATACCCTAAACGTCAAGTTGGGCATAAAATGTACGGGGGTGACTCTACGCATATGCCATTAAAGGTTAATACGGCAGGAGTTATTCCTCCCATTTTTGCATCCTCTGTATTGTTAATACCCGTTACAATTTCTGGGTTTTTATCGAGCGATTCAACGCCAGGGTGGCTTGCGTATTTAGGACAGGAATTTGGTCAAGGTCGTATTCTATATATGATTTTTTACGCTGTAATGATCATTTTCTTTTCTTATTTTTATGCAGCGGTTAGCTTTAACCCTAAAGAGACGGCGGATAACTTAAGAAAACAAGGTGGATTTATACCGGGTATTAAACCGGGAACCAACACCGCGGCTTTTTTTGATAATATATTAACGCGTATTACCACTATAAGTGCTCTCTATTTAGTGGTTGTTTGTTTGTTGCCACAAATTCTTATTAATCATTACAACGTGCCGTTTTACTTTGGCGGAACCAGCTTGATCATTATTGTTTCTGTAACGATTGATACCGTGACGCAAGTTCAATCTCATCTTGTCGCTCATCAATATCAAGGGTTATTACGTAAAACGCGTGGCGGAAAAGGTAAAAAACGTTGAAAATAGTTTTTTTAGGTCCTCCAGGCGCAGGGAAGGGTACACAGGCCCAAATCCTGGTTAATAAGTATCGTATTGCTCAAATTTCTACGGGAGACATGTTGAGAGCGGAAGTCAAAAATCAAACGGATATTGGTAAATTAGCTAAATCCATTATGGATGCTGGACAACTGCTTCCTGATGATCTAATGATCAAAATGATAGAAACTCGAATCCATAAAAACGATTGTCACAATGGTTTTATATTGGATGGATTTCCACGAAGTTTAGGGCAAGCGCAAGCGCTTGATAAAATGTTTGCTCTTCAACATACCAAAATTGACTTGGTATTGCTTTTGGAGGTTGACGAACAAGTACTTGCAGATCGTATCTCGGGTCGATTTAGTTGCGCAAACTGCGGGGCGAGCTATCACAAAACGATGAAGCAACCTAAGGTAAAGGGCGTTTGCGATGTATGCGGTGCAACAGAATTCGTTTATAGAGCGGACGACAATAAAGAGACAGTACTGGCTCGTTTAGAAACGTATAAAAAACAAACTGCGCCTTTATTGCCATACTATGAACAAAAAAAATGTTTATATAGAATAGATGGAATGAAAAATGTTAATGAAGTTGCCAAAGAGATTGATCAAATTATAAAAAACATCGTGTAACCTTATAGTTTAAAAAATTATTTGTGTTGCAGTATTGACTCTAGAAGCACTAAGGTTATATTCGTGCCTTTAAAGGTGTTTCATCAGTGTTAGTTGCAAGTTTATTAAATGCTTTGTGAGGCTATGTAAAGGACGCAGCTGATTGTTAAAGAATTAAATAAACCTATTGAACTAATAGGTTAATTGAGGAGTAATAGGCGTGGCGCGTATTGCCGGCGTAAATATCCCGACAAATAAACGGGTAACGATTGGACTGCGTTATATTTATGGCATTGGGCCGACAAAGGCGCAGGAAATTTGTAATAAACTTTCAATTCCTGACGAACGCAGAGTAAATGAGCTTTCAGACAGTGAAATTCTCAAGATTCGTGAGTTAATTGATGGCGAATATCATGTTGAAGGCGATCTTCGTCGCGATGTAGCGATGAATATCAAACGTTTAATGGATTTAGGCTGTTATCGCGGCTTACGTCATCGTCGTGGTTTGCCTGTAAGAGGGCAAAGAACACACACCAACGCTAGGACGCGTAAAGGGAAAGCTGTTGCAATTGCGGGTAAGAAAAAAGTTACTCGTTAATTTCCACGTTTGTATTAACACTACAATTAAACACAGGATATTAAAGTTATGGCGAAACCCGCCGCACCGCGCCTCAGAAAAAAAGAGCGCAAAAATATTATTTCTGGCGTAGCACATGTGCTTTCTACATTTAACAATACCGTGATTACGATCTCTGATGTTCAAGGAAACGCTATTTCTTGGTCTTCAGCTGGCGCACAAGGGTTTAAAGGTTCTCGTAAATCCACGCCTTATGCTGCTCAGGTAGCCGCAGAAGATGCTGGTAAAAAAGCGCGTGAACATGGTATGGAAACGCTGGAAATTGAAGTATCTGGTCCCGGTTCAGGTCGTGAAAGTGCATTGCGTGCATTGCAAACCGTTGGTTTTACAGTGACTTCAATACGTGATACTACACCAGTGCCACATAACGGTTGCCGTCCTCGTAAACGTCGACGTGTTTAGTGGTTTTTGTTATTTTTTATAAAATAACGTTAGAATAATCCTGATACATCGCATCGGGATTTTGTCGCCTTCATGGCATAACTTTGAATTGAAAGGCCACCACCTTGGTCCTCCAGAAAAACTGGCAATCTCTTATTAAGCCGGAGAAGATGGAAGTCGAATTAAGCTCTGCGCTATCCAATGTGGCAACTGTGGTGGCGGAGCCACTAGAACGTGGTTTCGGCATGACGTTGGGTAATGCGCTTCGGCGAGTACTTTTATCTTCTCTACAGGGTGCTGCGGTTTCAGCACTTCGTATTGATGGGGTTCTTCACGAATTTTCATCCATCAATGGGGTTCGTGAAGATGTTACGGATATTGTACTTAACGTTAAGCAGTTGGCTATTCGTATGCATAACGAGGGTCCAAAACGCATGATTTTATCTGCGGTTGGACCTGGACAAATTACTGCCGGACAAATACAAACGGATCCAGACATAGAAATCATGAATCCTGACTTGGTGATTTGTACGTTAGATGATGGTGTTAAGTTGGGCATGGAATTTACCGTCAATATGGGTAAAGGATACGTGCCCGCAGCAGCCAACCGGCAAGAGGATGCCCCGATAGGGATGATTCCCATTGACGCGATTTATTCACCGGTACGTCGCGTTTCGTATAAAGTTGATCCCACTCGTGTAGGTCAAGTTACCGATTACGATAAATTACTGCTTACTGTCGAAACGGATGGTTCGGTTGCCCCAGAAAGTGCAGTTGCATTGGCAGCACGGATATTGCAGGATCAATTGCAATTGTTTATCAATTTTGATGAACCAAAACCGGTTGCAACCGAAGAGCCCCAAGAAGATTTACCCTTTAATCGTAATCTTTTGCGTAAAGTTGACGAATTGGAATTGTCTGTACGCAGTGCTAATTGCCTCAAAAACGACAACATCGTTTATATTGGCGATTTAGTTCAGCGTACGGAACAGGAAATGCTTCGTACTCCTAATTTTGGACGCAAGTCATTAAATGAAATTAAGGAAGTACTCTCGACGATGGGGTTGTCTCTGGGAATGAATGTGCCTGCATGGCCACCCGAAAATATAGAAGAACTTGCAAAGCGGCTTGATGAGCTGTTTTGAGAAAAAAGATAGGATCTTAAAATGCGACACGGTATTGCTGGCCGTAAGTTAGGCGTTACAACAACACATCGTAAAGCGATGTTTCGTAATATGTCAGTTGCTTTAATTAAACACGAACAAATTACAACCACATTGCCTAAAGCTAAAGAACTTCGTCCTGTTGTTGAGAAGTTGATAACTTTGGCTAAACGAGGCGATCTTCATGCGCGTAGGCAAGCATACGCTCTATTGCGTGACGATGACATTGTTAAGAAGTTGTTTACTACGTTATCAGAACGTTACAAAGCTCGTCAGGGCGGGTACCTACGTGTACTCAAAGCAGGCGTTCGTTATGGTGATGCCGCTGACATGTCCGTTATTGAATTTGTTGATAGAGATGTATCGGCGAAAGGTTTAGACAGCGGTCCTAAGCCAGAGCAGGAAGCTGAGGATAATTTGGCTGCTTAATATTATTTTTTAAATTGGCTTTAAAAAGCGAGCGTATGCTCGCTTTTTTTATTGTTTGTATTCATCTTTTGGGATTTTTTTTGTTGAGCGGAACAGAATAAAAGACTAGCGCAATATATTATAAAACAGTGTGTTATAGGAATTAAAGTTAAAACTCTTTGTTACTGTCTATTAATTAGTATTTTTTTGTATAAAAGGCGGGACAAAGGGTAAGTTTGAGGTAAGAGAGCTTCTTGTTGGTAAATGATTGGTATTCCAATTTCCCCCCAGATTTTGTATCAAAAGAACACTATCAACCATACGTTGTTGTTGTATGGATAAATAGGTTTGTTGGTTACTTAAAGAGGTAATTTGTTGTGTTACCACCGTAGTGTAATCCTCTGTTCCTACTGTGTATTGGTTTAACGCAATTACAGCAGTTTCATTGGCAAGGGTTACCGCTTGGTATTGTTCAATAGCTTGTTGTTCCAAAATTCGTAAGTTTGAAAGCTGATCTTCCACGTTTTGCATTGCTTCTAAAACGGTTTCTCGATATTGAGCTACAGCAAAATCATATTCGGCTTCTGCTTGTTTTACCAACGATGTCCTTAGGCCCCCATCAAATAGGGTTTCAGAAGCAGAGGCCCCTAATGACCAGATGCGATTGGCAACTTGTATCAAACTTCCGACAGGATTACCGCTGTAAGCCAAATTAGAACTTAGAGAAACGTCAGGAAAAAATGCAGCCATGGCGGCGCCGATTTCAGCGTTCTTAGCCTGCATTGTTCTTTCAGCAGAAGCAATGTCGGGTCTACGTTGTAGGAGTATAGCGGGAACCGTTGCGGGTATAGGCGGTACAGTAAAGGATAAGGGAGCAGCAGGAATCAAAACTTCAGCAGGGGGTTTACCGATAAGAATAGCAATAGCATGTTCATATTGTGCCCGAGCTATTCCTGTTTGAATCATTTGTGCTTTTGTCTGCTGGAGTTGGGTTCTTGCTTGTAGTAACGCCGTAGGTTCGATTGTTCCAGCTTTATGTTGGTTTTCAGTGATTTGTAGCGAGGTTTGATAGAAATCAACATTTTTTTTCAGCAGGTCCATAAGCGAATCTTGATAACGTAAATTAAAATATGCTTGTGCAAGTTGACTTTGGTATGAAAGCCGTGCATTGGCTAAATCCGCTGCACTGGCCTGCGCTGCGGCAACTTGGCTTTCAGTGTTTCGTCTAATTTTCCCCCATAAATCGAGGTCCCAGCTGGCAGCAGTTTGTAATGCATAGGTATTTTGAGTTCTGGAAGCAGAATAATTGATATTGGCACCGTTATTAATACTTCGTGCTCCCCCGCCATTACCTTGACGATTAAATGTAGTCCCTCCCGTCAAGGTAGGGAAAAAACCCGCACGTATTTGATCAGTAAGTGCTCTGGCATTACGATAAGTGGCTTCTGCCTGTTTAATATTCTGATTTGAAATATCCACCTGCTCTTCAAGTCGGTCCAGAATGGGATCATTATAAATGGTCCACCATTCTCCTTTAGCCTGAGCTGCCATTATAGGATTGGCTAGACTCCATCCTTGTGGTGCTTTTAATTCTTTGAATTTAGAGGAAATTATTGAATCTGGTTTATGATAATTTGGTCCAACCATGCAACTACTTAAAGACGTTAAGCTTAAAAAAGACAATATAATAAATGTATTTTTGGTATACGTAAAACAATCGGGAAAACGTCTAAGCACCTTGTTGACCTTTATGGTTTGTTGTATTGAAGTGAAAAGGGCGCCAATGGCGAAAACGATCCATATACAGATAAATAACGGGGGTTGTATAAAGGGTCAGTGCCTGGCTGGTGATCAAGCCTCCAACAATAGCTATGCCAAGAGGGTGGCGAATTTCGCTGGCATATCCCATTGCAATAATAAGAGGAATGCTCCCAAAGGCTGCCGCAATTGTGGTCATTATAATGGGACGAAAACGCAGTTTACAAGCAAGAACGATCGCGCTTTTGGCATCCATATGATCAAATTCCTGAGCATTGATGGCAAAATCGACCATAAGGATAGCATTTTTTTTAACAATACCTATTAACAATATCATCCCAATCATGGCGATTACTGTAAATTCTTGATTAAAAATATCTAAGGCAAGAAGTGCGCCTATGCCTGCCGAAGGCAAAGTTGACAGGATGGTAATAGGATGAATATAGCTTTCGTATAACACACCTAACACAACGTATACGGCGGCAATAGCCGCCAAAATTAAAATAATGGTGTTGTTATTGCTTTCTTGAAATTGTGCAGCGTTACCAGAAAAACTACCTGTAATAGTTTTAGGGATATGAATACGAACCGTTTCAGATTTAATTAAATTGATGGCTTCACTTAGAGATTTTCCAGGGGCAAGGTTAAATGAAAGCGTAGTTGAAACAAAAAGGCCTTGATGGTTTATACTAAGAGAGGTTAAAGAGGATTTTTTATACGTGGTCATGGATAAGGGCACCATCGTTTCGCTGGATGTTGAAACCGCAGATCCTGTAGAAGTATTGTTCCCACCCGCAAGTTGATTGGCAACTTGGTTTTTGAAATTCTGTTGGTTAACTTGTTCTTCTTTACTGAGAGAATTATTCGTTTTTACTCGAATAGTATTAGAAACTACCCCGCCACCAGCAGTACCTCCAGATCCACTAACCCACGTTTGATGTAATATGCTTGAATTTTGAGTAAATCGTGGATCGACCTCTAAGATAACGCGATATTGATTGAGAGGGTTGTAAATAATGGAAGCGGATCGTTGACCGAACGCATCGTATAACGTGTTACTGATGAGTTGCGGCGTAATTTGCATACGCGGGGCAAGGTCTCTGAGAATATCTAGATCAATTGCTTCACCTCCTTGCTCAACATCAGATGAAACGTCTGTAATGATTTGAGGATGTTGTTGCAGAGTGTATAGCAATTTTGCCATCCATTGGTAGAGTTCCTTCGAGGAGTCGCTTTGTAAACTATATTGATAGGTAGCGTTACTGGATCGACCGCCTGTTCGGATTAATCCTGGAGCAATCATATAAAATTGAGCACCCACTAAATTTTGAAGTTTTTTTGACAAATTGCGAATGGTTGTTTTAATTGAATGTTTTCGTGTATTTTTATCGGTTAGTTCAATAAAAACACTTCCTTCATTAATACCTCTGCTTCCTGTGAAAGCGGAAACGGATTGCACGTCTGGATCTTGGATAATTTTTTTTTCTACATCAATAATCTTTTTTCTCATGTTTTGAAATGAAATAGACTGATCGCCTTGAAGTCGGCAAATAAGCGTGCCGGTGTCTTGATCAGGGAAAAGTCCTTTAGGCATAGTAATAAATAAAAACACCATTAACAGAAGGGTCAGAGGAATTGAAGACGCTATAAGAAAAGGATGATTTAAGGCTATTAATAATGTTTTTTGATAGAAATTGCTCATACCACTCAAGAGTTTCTCTATAGATCGATCTAATTTATCCCAAACAGTGCGATGTTGTTTTGGCTGTTTTAACGAAGGTCGAACCAACATATACGCACACATCATGGGCGTTAACGTTAAGGATAAGATCATAGAAATTATCAAGGTAATGGATAATGTCATTGCGAATTCGTGGAATAATCTTCCAATTATTCCACCCATAAATAATATAGGAATAAATACAGCAATGAGCGAAATGGTAATCGAGATGACGGTGAAAGAAACTTCTTTTGCACCATATAACGCTGCTTTTTTGGGGGGTACTCCATCCTCAATGTGGCGGTTAATATTTTCTAATACAACAATCGCGTCATCAACTACAAAACCGGTCGAAACGGTTAAGGCCATTAAAGTAAAATTATTTAAAGAATAATCAAATAATTTCATTACACCAAAGGTGGTAATAATAGAGGCAGGAACAACTATGGAAGGTATGATTAATGCATTTAAATTTCTCAGAAAAAATAAAACGACTGCCACCACAAGGATAACGGACAAAATCAACGTCATTTGCGTCTCGTTAAGTGCCGATCGTATGGTTAGGGATCGATCTATAGCAACGTGTACACCGATATCGGGTGGCATAGATGCTTCCATTTGAGGTATTTTCGCATGAATAGCATCCGTTGTTTCGATGATATTTGTCCCTGCTTGCGGCAGTATAACAAGGATAATTGAGGGTTGATTGTTATAAAACCCTGCGTTATGAACGTCTTCAACGCTGTCTTTAATGTCTGCAACATTTTTCAAGAAAACAGGGGCGTTATTTCGATAAGCAATGATTAGATTTTTATAATCTTCTGCTTTGGTTGCCTGATCGTTGGTAGCCAGCTCATACCGTTTATCGCCTTCATTAATAAAACCTTTAGGTGTGTGCGCATTTGTTGAAGCCAGAGCAGCCCGTATATCTTCAAAACCAATTCCATATTTAAAGAGTGGATAGGGATTGAGTTCAACCCTCACGGCGGGTAAAGAGCTTCCCCCGATATCCACTTGACCCACACCATCGATGGCCGATAATTGTTGTTGCAACACATTGGTTGCGTAATCGTAAAGTTGAGCAAGCGTTTTCGTTTTCGACGTTACCGCAAGAACCATGATAGGTGAAGCGGCTGGATTTGCTTTGAAATACGTAGGGTTCGAGCGCATTGATGTCGGCAGATCTGCCCTTGCCGCTTGTAACGCTGCTTGTACGTCTTTGGCTGCGCTGTTCACGCTCCTAGACAGATCGAATTGCATGATAATTCTGACTTGCCCCTGCGTCGATTGGGAAGTCATTTCGTTGGTTCCTGGTATTTGTCCTAATCTTTTTTCTAAAGGCGCTGCAATGGAACTGGCTATTTCTTCCGGGGTGCCCCCAGCTTGTTGCGCTCTGATTAAAATAACTGGGAAATCAACATTGGGAAGATCGGCTATAGGAAGAAGTTTGTACCCAAGAATGCCACTTAATATCAACGCTACGGTTAACAGTATTGTTCCGATGGGACGCTGAATAAACGGTTTGGAAATATTCATTGCCCAGTTTTCCGTTTGAAACGTTTTTTCTTATAATTTGATATCGTTCGTTTATGAAACCAAGAACTTACTCTTTCCATGTAAAGATATATAACAGGAACCGTAAATAGGGTTAAAAGTTGACTGGCAACCAATCCCCAAAAGATAGAAATTCCTAACGGATGCCTTAACTCGGACCCTGTGCCTGTTCCCACCATCATAGGTATTGCTGCAAACATCGCAGCAAATGTGGTCATCAAAATTGGCCTAAAGCGAAGCAGAGCCGCTTGATGGATGGCTTCAAGAGGGGGTTTGTTTTCTTTTCTTTCTGCCTCCAAGGCAAAATCAATCATCATAATGGCATTTTTCTTTACAATACCAATCAACAGCACAATGCCGATGATGCCCATAATGTCGAGATTGCTGCCATCAATCCACAGCGCGAATAAAGCCCCTATAGCCGCCGAAGGAAGGGTGGATAAAATGGTTACAGGATGAATGAAACTTTCATATAGAATTCCTAATATAATATAGACGGCCACGATGGCGGCAATGATTAAAAACAGTTCGTTACTTAAACTGTTTTGGAATGCATCCGCTACACCTTGAAAACTAGACGTAAAACTTTCTGGTAAGTTTAGTTTTTTTTCAATGTTTGTAATGGAGCGGGTTGCTTCACCTAAAGAGGTATTTTTAGCAATATTGAAGGATATGGTGATGGCAGGAAATTGTTTGTAATGCGTAATAAGAAGGGGGGATGTGGATTGTTCAACTCTGGTTACTGCTAATAAAGGCACTAACCCAGCGGTAGGGTTTCGGCTTGAACCACTCGTATTATCGGAGGAGGAACTCCCACTGATTCCCGGTAAATAAATCTGTTCAAGGGATTTAAGCTTTTTTTGGAATTTTGTATCCGCTTCAAGAATGATACGGTATTGATTGGATTGAGTATAAATCGTTGAAATTTGTCGTTGGCCAAATGAATCGTAAAGAACGTTGTCGATGGTTTGTGGGGTAATAGAAAATCTTGCTCCGGTGGTTCGATCTAGAACAACTTTGGCCACCAATCCCTTTGCTTGTAGATCTGAAGTGACATCCGTCAAAAGAGGATCTTCTCTCAAACGCTCTAATAAGCGGGGCACCCAATCTTTGAATTGGTTATAATCTGGGTTTTCGAGCAAAAGTTGATATTGCGTAGGACTTGTCGATGTATCAAGCGATAAATCTTGGATAGGTTGTATATATAGGGTTGTACCGACAATTTTTTTTGTAGCGTTGCTGATACGTTTGGCAATAACGTCTGCACTAGAGCTTCTAATCTGTTTTTCTTTTAAATTAATGAGGAAGCGACCCTGATTGAGAGTCATGTTTTGACCATCAATGCCAATAAAGGAGGATAAGCTCATGACATCAGGATCGCGTAGAATAATGTCAGCTAAAAGTTTTTGTTTTTGAGCGGTTGCTTTCAACGAAGAAACTTCAGACATAATGGAGATACCCTGCAATACACCATTATCCTGTGTTGGGAAAAAGCCTTTAGGAATATAATAGGCCAATAGAAACGTAATAATTAACGTACAGATTGTTGTCATCAACGTTGCGAATTGATGCTTAAAAACGAATTGTAAACCTTTGTCATATTGTTGAATAACGCTATTAATAATACGGCCCTGTGCGTGTGCTTTGGCAGATTTAGGTCGCTCTTTTAATATTTTCGCACATAACATAGGTACAAGCGTAAGCGAAACAATTGCTGAAATAATAATCGTTACAGATAGTGTAACGGCAAATTCGTAAAACAACCGTCCGATCACATCGCCCATAAAAAGCAAGGGAATTAACACCGCAATTAACGAAATGGTCAAAGAGATAATGGTAAAACCAATCTCTTCGGATCCTTTTAAGGAAGCGGTGACTTTGTCTTCTCCCATTTCGATGTAGCGACTAATGTTTTCAATCATGACAATCGCGTCATCGACGACAAAGCCTGTGGCGATGGTGAGTGCCATTAGGGATAAATTGTCGAGTGAAAAACCAAAGAGATACATGATCGCAAACGAGCCGATAATCGACAAAGGTACCGAAAGGCTTGGAATAATCGTAGCTGAAATATTTTTAAGAAAAGCAAAAATAACGCCGATTACTAAAGCTATTGAAAGAAGAAGTTCTAGTCGAACATCGTGAACAGAAGCACGTATGGTGGTCGTTCGATCGGTAAGAGGGATAATTGAAATACCGGCAGGCAAAGCGCTTTCAAGTTGTGGTAAAATGGTTTTTATTTTATCAACCACCTTGATGACATTAGCACTCGGTTGTTTTTGGACATTTAAAATTAAAGCAGGTGTTTTATTTGCCCATGCTTTTAGTTGGGTATTTTCGGGACCTTCTATAACGTTGGCAACGTCTTTCAAACGAACTGGACCGTTGTTGCTGTAGGCGATAATTTGATTGAGCAACACATCAACGTTTGTTATTTGCCCATTAATTTGTAACGTTATGCTGCGCTGTGGACCATCAAAACTGCCGGTGGGGGCATTAACGTTAACATTACCAATAGTCGTGCGCACGCTATCCAAATCAATTCCGTAAGAGGTTAGCTTGGGAATGTTCATTTGTACGCGTATGGCTTTTCGTTGTCCCCCAGCAAGCGTTACGAGGCCTACCCCGGAAATTTGACTTATTTTTGCAGCGAGACGGGTATTAATAAAATCTTCCACTTCAGTCAGAGGTAAAGTGGTCGAGGTAACACCTAGGGTATAAATGGGGGTGTCTGCAGGATTAACTTTTGCATATATTGGCGGTGCAGGTAAATCGGTGGGTAATAAAGAGGTTGCTTGGTTAATTCCTTCTTGTACTTCTTGGGCAGCAGTGTCCATAGACGAATTCAAAGTAAATCGCAATGTTACGACTGAAGCTCCCCCCGAGGATTGGGAAATCATTTCGTCCAACCCAGGTATTTTGCCTAGTTGTGTTTCTAAAGGTGCCGTAACGGATGTCATCATTACCTCAGGGCTAGCGCCTGGATAAAATGTTGTTACGGTTATCGTTGGATAATCCACTTCAGGTAAAGCAGACAAAGGTAAATATTTGTATCCTAAAATCCCACAGATGAGTATAGCGACCATTAATAATGTTGTTGCAACTGGACGCAGAATAAATAGGCGCGAAGGATTCATAGGGTTTGCCTAAAATGAAAGAAGTAGTCTAAAGTTAGGAAGAAGAATTTTTAGCTATTGTTATTTTTGAGCCGTCTTTAAGTTGGTCTATACCATCCGTAACGACTTTATCATCGCGTTTCAAACCCGAACTTATAACGGTTCGTTCACCATTATCATAACCCGTTTTGACGAGTTTTAATTTGGCTATTGAATCGTTTTCGACAACATACACAAAGGAACCTTCAGGCCCTGTTTGAATGGCATTATTGGGTACAGTCAATACATCGTGCAATGTATTGACCAATATGTGAACGTTTACAAATTGATTAGGAAAAAGTCCCCATCCTTCGTTAGAGAAAAGGGCTCGTAATTTGATTGTTCCCGTTGACGTATCGATTTCACTATCAATCACACTGGTCGTACCTACAGCCAATTTCTTCGTATTATCACTATTCCATGCTTCTACTTGCAGCGTTTTTTGTTTTGAAATAGCATTGATAATTTTGTCAAGTTTATTTTCAGGTACCGTAAGAAGGACTGATATAGGTGTCATTTGTGTCAAAGTGGCAATGCCACCGCTTTGACCCTCGGTAACATAGTTTCCAGCATCAACCGCTCTAATACCGATACGACCATCGACGTTGGCACGGATGTGGCAGTAGATGATGTTAAGCCGTTGTTGGTTAACCAGTGCTTTATCTGCTTCAATTTGCCCTTCCAATTGCGCAACTTTATATTGCTGATCTTGGGCGGTCATAGGGGCAATACTGTTTTGTTTTAACAGTTTTTGATAGCGTGCATTGTCTAATTTCGCTTGCTTTAGGGTGGCTTGATCGGCTTTTAGTGTACCTTCGTATTGGGCTTTTAAGAGTTCATAGGGTCTTGGATCAATTAAAGCAAGCAATTCACCTTTTTTAACACTTTGTCCCTCGGTAAAGAAAACTTGTTGTAAGTAGCCTGCTATTCTGGCGGGAACAATAATGGTAGTAACGGGAACAACTGTCCCAAGTTCCGTATATACGATAGGAACATCCATATTTTTAACGCTTGATATGGCTACAGGCTTTGGCGGTAAGGCAACAGAGTTATCTTTTTTGAAAAAAAACGTATGGACAAAACGATACGTAATAATCAAAAGAATAAGTAAACACAGAAGCACAATAAGCCGAAACATCCATTTACGATTACGGCGCATTTGCAGGGAAGAGTCATCGTTTGTAGAACTTGACAGCGACATATTTCACAAATCTTTTACAATTGTTCATAACAGTAAAGTTGCTCAAAGTAAGTATCATAAATGTGGGCTAATTAAGATTATTTTATGGCATTCCACAGAAAACAGGGGAATAATAAAATTATTGTAATAATACAGTAAGAAGAATAGGATTAAAAGGAAGCACGTTTTTGGTTATAATCAAAAATAATATTTTTCTTCAGCTGATTTTATACGTTTAAAGTCAGTATAGCTGTAAAATGATAAGGTTTAAATCACTACACTTGAAAACTATAAATAATAAGGGGGAACAAAGAAATGAGCAACGAAATGAAGGATTCACTTAGAGACGTTGTTAACGAGGGAAAAGATAAAATGAGAGATACGGCACAAACTGCTAAAGAAAACTTTGAAGACGTTAAAGATCATGCAAGCGACCATCTTAGTGATGCCAAGAAAAAAATGAACGATTTTTCAAATATGGCGGAGGATGAATTTAAACGTTTATATGGGGATGATGGAAAATTAGAAATGATGATTAATTTCGTTAAAGACCGTCCATTATTGTCCGTAGGTATGGCAATGGGCGTCGGAATGATTGTTTCTAAAATGTTGAGATGTTGCCGTCGACGTTCTTAAGTTAAATAAAGTGTATGCAAAAGGTTGTTAATTTTTTAATAAGTTAATGGCCTTTTTTTATTTTTTTTATTTTAGCTCTGTCTTTTTGCGACTCGTTGAGTATAGTAGAACTTTATAGATATTTTAAACGAGTAATAAACAAGCAAAATGACATTTCCCATCGTTATTGCCGGTGTAGATGAAGTTGGAATAGGTTGCATTGCAGGTCCCGTAATTGCAGCCGCTGTATCATTTCGGGGCGACTTTCCTGCGGGAATTGCCCATCGTTTAAACGATTCAAAAAAAATAAATTCGAAGACAAGAGAAAATCTTTACAAAATTTTAGTACATTCTCCTGATGTACACATTGGTGTTTCAGGCGCATCGGTTCAGGAAATTTACACTCTAAATATTAAAAAAGCCGCTTTTTTAGCCATGCAAAGAGCCATAAAAAAATTGCCTTTTTCTCCTAATCTTATTTTAGTTGATGGTTTGTCTTCCCCTGTTTTTGATTGTGCAAGTCAACCGATTGTAAAAGGGGATGGTTTATCGCATTCGATAGCAGCTGCGTCCATTATCGCTAAGGTAGTGAGGGACCGATTGATGAAGAAATTAGCGCAGCGATGGTCTAACTTTGGTTGGGAGCGAAATGTAGGCTACCCTACTGCATTTCACAAGAACGCTTTAAAAAAACATGGAATGACGCCTTATCATAGACAAGGATATATAACAATAAAACAATTATCTTTTGGTATTATGAGTGAGCACAGTGAGGCGGCAATTATGTCGAAAAATTTATGAGCGGTGCAATTAAATCCGAGTTGCCCTTAGATCAAATTCTCAGTGGAGAATGCGTACAACTTATGAGGCAACTGCCTTCGTCATCGATACATTGTATTTTTGCTGATCCACCTTATAACCTCCAACTTCAAGGGGAGTTAAGAAGACCCGATGACACAGTAGTGGATGGGGTTACAGAGGAATGGGATAAATTTCAAAGCTTTGCTGTTTATGATCAATTTTGCAAAGAATGGCTTAAAGAGTGCTATAGATTGTTAAACAAAGACGGTACATTATGGGTGATTGGATCTTACCATAATATTTTTCGTATTGGCACGATCTTACAAGATCTAGGATTTTGGATACTCAATGATATTATTTGGCGCAAATCAAACCCTATGCCTAATTTTAAAGGGAGACGCTTTACGAATGCTCACGAGACGTTAATTTGGGCGGCTAAGGGACAAAATAGTAAATATTGTTTTAACTACCAAGCGATGAAAACGTTAAATGATGATTTGCAAATGCGTTCGGATTGGTTTTTGCCTCTCTGCACAGGAAATGAGAGGTTGCGCAATGAATATGGTTTAAAATTGCATCCTACTCAAAAACCAGAAAGCCTTCTGTATCGTATAGTATTGTCTTCAACCAATATTAATGATGTTGTTCTCGATCCTTTTAGCGGTACGGGTACAACTTTAGCCGTTGCAAAGCGTTTACAGCGGCGGTTTATTGGGATTGAAAGACATCCCGACTATATGAAAGCAGCAAAAAAAAGGATTAGTTTGGAACAGGTTTTGCCTGAGAAAGATATCAAATTAACCCCCGCAAAAAGAGAGCTTCCCCGCGTACCCTTTGGGAATTTAGTAGAACAAGGATTTATAGTGCCTGGCACTATTTTGATGGATCGTCAAAAGCGTATTTTTGCCACAGTAACCTCAGACGGTACTATTGTCTGTGGTGGACAAAGGGGATCTATACATAAAATTGGCGCGCTGGTTACCCATGCGCCTTCTTGTAATGGTTGGACATTTTGGTATTTTGAATGCCTTGGAAAATTAGCATCCTTAGATACTTTGCGTTCACAGTATAACGAAACGATTAATAAAATAAAAAACGAATAAGCGGAAGGTTTATTTAAATCCCAAGAAACCAATTTCGGGCTTAGGTATCCCTGCATTGTCAGTATTTTGTTGAACCGATTGAAGGGGGGAAGTGGTTCGTTTGTTTTTAGTTTTTATATAGAGATGGCCCTTGGTATTTTTAACCGTAACGATGCTTTGCTCATTGCTTATAGTAGATAAAGATTGCGGAGAGTTATTATAACCACGCATGGATAATAAAAGAAAGGTAATGCGGTCTCTATTTAAATCCACTGACATTTCAAGAGGTGTTTGACCAAGTACGTTAAAAGCATGGAGATCAGCACCGCGATTGAGTGCATCTTGGGCTTCTTGGAGGCTACCTTTGTTAATGGCATCAAATAAGGATTGCGTAGGGTTTTTATCCGTATCGTCGAGATCGGGTGTCGTGGGACTGTTTGTGTTATGCGAAGGAGGGGGCGCTTGAACGGTTTTTGAATTTTCTTTATGATTAGGAATTTGCTGTGGTTTTTCAGCCAAAGCATTTGAACTTAATATGGTTGAAGCCACAAAGACCAATATAGAAACCAGATTTAAGATAGGGGATAAACAATATTGCAAATTCATAATGCGTTTTCTCTATGATAAGTAGTTTCTAACGATAGCTCATATAACTTGAACGGAATATGAATACGACATTTTCTTTTAAAGATATAGGTATTATAACACAATTTATGAAAGGGCTGAATTGAACTGGATCTCCATTTGAATTCATTATTACTGTAAATAATTGTATCGTTAACATTCAAATCTTATTCTAAAACACAAAAATAGGAATAGATACACTTAGTGTTTGAATTTTATAGTTTATAGTTTTGATATTTAATATAAATAGTTTATAGAATTCAGCAATTTAATAAAAAGATGAATATG
>NZ_CAWUGZ010000130.1:0-68242 GCF_963921845.1 Commensalibacter sp. Nvir
ATATAATCTTTTTTAAATAAAAATAAACAACTTTAACCAATTCTCTAGTAAAAGTTTATTCAAGCTTTGCTTATCATTCTTTGTGTTTTAATCGGTTAAAACTTAATTTGATTAAGAAACAAGCGTCTACGTTTTTCTCTATACAAAATACTAAAAAAATATAAACTACTAACAATTTTCATTTTCATATCAAGGATGAGTTCAATGGTTTCGAAATTTTCTCGTCGAGCACTATTCGTCAGCGCCTTTGTATTTTCATTTTGTTACTTTGGATCATCATTTTCTTATGCCGAAACGATGAAAACACTTAAGGTTGGTGTGGTATCTGGACCAGAAGAAGAACTTGCCATTATTGCCAAAAACATCGCAAAAACTAAAGGGATTGATGTTCAATTGGTTAATTTTGACGATTATAACTTACCCAACGAAGCCTTGGTAGGTAAAGATATTGACGCCAATGCTTTTCAAACCTTGCAATTTTTAAATGCACAAATCAAAGCGCGTGGATACAAGCTAGCGGTTCTAGGCAAAACATGGATTGAGCCGATGGGTTTTTATTCGAACAAAATTAAAAAAATACAGGATTTACCTAATAACGCTAAAATAGGTGTTCCTAATGATCCTTCTAATCAAGGACGCGCGCTAAACGTACTCGCTAAAAATCATTTAATCGCTTTGAATAAAAATGCACCGGCTCTACCCAGTCTGGGCGATATTATAGACAATCCTCATCATTTCCAGTTTGTAGAGCTCGATGGATCGCAATTAGCCAGAGCGTTGGATGATTTAACCATGACGGCTATTAACACTAATTATTTACTACCCGCAGGCATTGACCCTAGCAGCGTTCTTATCCAAGAAGGCAAAGAAAATAATCCTTATGCAAACATCCTCGTTGTTCGTCAAGAAGATGCCCATCTTCCCGAAATGAAATTGCTTGTAGAAAGTTTTCAATCCGATGCAGTAAAAAAAGCAATGACGGATAAATTCAAAGGTGCTATTTTGCCGGCCTGGTGATTAACCAAAGGTATTTCCAAGGAAAATTATTATCATTATGCGTCCATACACTTCTGCGGTCAAAGAACCTTCCGACCTACCTGTCGTTGAATTTGAAGAAGTTTATCGAAATTTTAGCGGTCATGTTGCGTTGTCAAACCTTTCTTTCCATGTAAAAAAAGGCGAGATCATGGGCATCATTGGCCACTCAGGCGCAGGAAAAACCACACTTTTGCGATGTTTGGCAGGTTTAGAAAAACCTGATTCTGGTAAAGTAAAAATCGAAGGGAACGATATTGCCAGTTTACCTCGCAACGAGCTTTTGCCTTTAAGACAACGGATTGGTTTAATTTTTCAGCACTTTAATTTAATCAGCTCGAAAACCATTATTGATAACATTGCCTTACCCTTGAAAATATCTGGTGTTTATAAAAGAAAAAGACTTGCAAGGGCCCAAGAACTTCTTGAACTGGTCGGGTTGCCAGACAAAGCATACGCTTATCCTGCACAACTTTCAGGGGGACAAAAGCAACGCGTAGGTATTGCACGTGCTTTGGCTGCAAATCCTGCGTTGTTGTTATGCGATGAAGCAACGTCTGCGCTTGATCCCGAAACCACACGTTCAATCGTAGATTTGCTTATTAAAATTAATAAGCAATTTAATTTGACTATTGTGCTTATTACCCATGAAATGAGTGTAATTCGACTTTTGGCGGATCGGGTGATTGTTCTTCAAAAAGGTAAAATTATTGAAGAGGGACCTGTAACGCAAATTTTTGCTAAACCCAAAAGCGAGGTTACTAAGCAACTCCTAAGCGAAGAACAGCCCACGTTGCCAGCCACTATTCTTAATCATATTCATCAAAAAGCCGAGCCAAATGATTACGCCATTATCCATGTCACCATGTTAGGGGACGTTATTCGTGAACCTCTTATTGCCAATATACAAAAAGAATTTTCCATTTCTGTTATTTTACTGGAAGGCAGAATTTCGCATATAAGGGAAACCCCCATTGGAACCATGTTCCTAGCGGTGTCGGCCCATCATCATACACAAGCTATGAAAGCTTTTATTGCCTTAGGTGTCGAAACCGTCGAAAGTTTAGGTTATGTTTCTCTCTAATATAAATCATCTCAATGCCACCCTCAGTCAAATCACGAACATCTCACCTTATCAACTGGATCAGCTTTATTGCTCTACGTGGCAAACGATTGAAATGACTGTGGCGTGTGGTATAGTCACACTACTAGGCGGATTACCCATTGCTTTATTTATTGTATTGACTTCGCCTGATGGATTATGTCCCGCACCGTTGATCAATCGATTTGTAAGTGTCATCATTAACATTTTTCGTTCTGTACCATTCATTATTCTCTTGGTGGCTTTAATCCCTGTAACACGATTTTTAGTTGGTTCTGCAATCGGAACCGAGGCAGCAATCGTTCCTTTGTCCATTGCAACTATACCGTATTTTACTCGTATTGCAGAAGTATCGCTGCGTGAAGTTGATCAAGGTTTAATTGAGGCTGTAAAAGCTATGGGGGGAGGACGTTTAACAATTATTAAAGAAGTATTACTGCCCGAGGCATTGCCTGGTCTCATTTCAGGATTTACGGTCACAATTATTCTTATCATAGGAATTTCTGCTATGGCAGGGACCATTGGTGCAGGGGGATTAGGGCATTATGCCATACAATATGGTTATCAACAGTTTCGATCTGATATTATGACGATTGTTATTGTCTTATTAGTCATTATGATTTCTGCCATTCAATGGTGTGGTGACACGTTGTCAAAACGTTTCAACCATCGTTAATAAAATGCGTCCCCTATAACCAAAAATTGCCTTCTTGATTAAATAAAAAATCATCTTCATACTATACCCTAGGGTAGAGGATAAAAAAATGAATCAATATAAACTAAGCTTATACAGCTTATGTGCACTGGCACCTTTTTTATTTGTGCACGTTTGTGCGCAAAATGTCGTAGACAATTCAAATAATTCTACAACGCTATCGTCCGGTTTTCAAAACCCATCAACACAGTTTCAACCCACACAACCCGCCCAGGGAAATGGCGAAAGCATTACCGTACGAGGTCACCGAACTCCCCCACCCGGGTATACGTATGCTCCCTCTATGAACCTAAACAAAGGGCCAGATCCAGATCACCAAAGAGGGTTATCCGAGAGCAAAGATCCTGTCAGTGGTGCTAATCTTTCGAGATACGGAACCGCTTATAGAGAGAGCGGCCCGCTAGGAAGTGGTCAAGTAGGGGATTCAACAGGTAACAGTTGGCTGACCCCTAGGTAATTTCCCCTTAAACTTTTTTAGCTACTCTGGTGATTTGTCTTAGACTAACCAATTCCTCTGCCGATGAGGGATGAATACCAATGGTTTGGTCAAAACCATATTTCGTTAAACCAGCCGCTATAGCAACCGCAAAACCTTGCATCATTTCTGGAGCGTCTATTCCCATTATATGCAAACCAATCACTTTTTGCGTTTTCTTATCTACAATCATTTTAATAAATGTTTTAAACTTAGATGAACTAAACGCGAAACGCATCGGTGTAAATTGAGTTTGATAAATTTCAATTTCGCCTTCTTTTACTGCCTCTTCTTCGGTAAGGCCCGTGCTGGATAAAGGAGGATAGAAAAACACCGCTTTTGGTGTCATGGCATACGCATTATGCCTTTGGGAACCCGCAAATAAACGTTCAGCCAACGCATGTCCTTGAGCAATAGCAACAGGAGTAAGATTAATTTTATCAATTACATCGCCAATTGCGTAAATATGAGGAACATTGGTTTCAAATTCGTTATTGACAAAAATTTGACCTTTTGAAGAAAGATTCACACCAACAGTTGAAAGGTTTAACCCCTTACTGTTAGGATGTCTGCCCGTGGCAAAAAAAACACAATCTGTTTCGATTTTTTTACCATTATCAAGGTGCACTATATATTTATCTGCTCGTTTTAACACGTTAAGGGGTTTACACTCGTTGTGTTGCGTAATGCCTCTTTGAGTGATGCCATCGTACAATGCTTGCCTTAAATCTTCGTCAAATCCACGCAGCGGTAATTTTTGTCGATAGACTAAATCGACGGTAGAACCTAACCCTTTAAAAATACCTGAAAATTCAATACCAATATAGCCAGCTCCGACAATAAGAACGCGTTTGGGACGCTCAGAAAGGTAAAAAGCTTGATCGGACGTAATGCCTAACGTGTTGCCTTCAATATCAGGTAAAGTGGGTAAGGAACCCGTTGCAATCACAATCCTTTCGGAAGAAACGCATTTTGTTTCAAAATACTCAGGAGAAAGTGAACTTTTACAAATTTGAAGCGTATGTGGATCTTTGAAAGAGGCGGAGCCTGTGTAAATATGTACGCCTGCTTTACGAAGCGTCGAAAGGTAAACTTGATTTAAACGCTCTACTTCATTATTTTTTGCTTCAATAAGCGCTTTCCAATGGTGTTCGCCTCTTTGATTAGACCAGCCAAACCCTTGACTAAGTTTTGCCTCATCGCCGAAACCACTTGCCATCATCATCAATTTTTTGGGAACACAGCCAATATTTACGCATGTTCCTCCCCAATGCTGTTTTTCAACAATAGCAACTTTGGCCCCCTGTTCAGCCGCTATTCGCGCACAACGGACGCCCCCTGAACCTGCACCAATCACTAGCAAATCATAATCATAAACCATGTTCATTATTGCTCCGCAAATGCTTTCTCAATGACAAATGATCCTGGACTGGAGCCACTGCCCTCGATAAAGCCTCGATGCTCTAAAATTGTTTTGGTATCTTTTAACATTTCAGGTGAGCCACAAATCATTGCCCTATCCAATTCTGGATCCATAACAGGCAAATGTATATCGTTAAATAATTTTTCATTTTCAATCAACGTCGTGATACGACCTTGAACGGAAAATTTCTCTCTGGTTACAGTAGGATAATAAATCAGCTTATTGGAAACGTCTTCACCTAACAATTCATTTTTGGGAAGTTCCTCAGAAATGTATCGATGATAGGCCAACTCAGGTTTGATGCGAACCGTATGGGTCAGAATTACTTTTTCATAATTTTCATAAACTTCAGGATCATGAATAAGACTCATAAAGGGGGCTAACCCTGTACCTGTTGAAAAGAAATATAAATTTCTTCCTGGTTTTAAATTGGATAGGACTAGGGTTCCTGTAGGTTTGCGACCAACCAAAACAATATCCCCTTCTCTCATATGACACAAACGAGAGGTTAAAGGCCCATCGGGTACTTTAATGGATAAAAATTCAAGATGCTCTTCATAATTGGCACTGGCAATACTGTAAGCTCGCAAAAGCGGTTTACCATCAACTTCAATGCCGATCATGCAGAATTGGCCATTTTCAAATCTTAAACTGGAAGTTCTTGTACAAGTAAATGAAAACAAACGATCCGTCCAATGATGAACCGTTAATACTTTTTCGGCATTAAGATGGCTATATTCTTTGGTTGGTGGTGTTAGACGATAAGAAGTATCAACGACTACAGGGGCTGACATTATGAATTAGTCTCCTAAAACTTTAAATTTATTCAACAATACTTGCTCAGTGATTAATTATGTAACCTATTTATTTAAAAAAACTCTATTATAAATTAAATATAATGATTATATAAGTAACATACCCAAAACCTATAACTATCCAACTATAGAATTGTCGATCGAACAAAATATATGGGTTGGTCATAGAATATAAACAAAATCAATGCATAGACGTATACAGCGTTTACATTCTATAGAATGCAGCTTTATACCACCTTTGCTTTTTAATGAAACGAATACTTTCACATCTTATGAATCTTTCTCTCGCTGAACACGCTTTGCAACAAGCCAAAATTGAGACCTCTGTTACCCTAACTGCACAAGAGGAAACTCGACTTATCACGTTACTATCCAGAAATTTATCCCCTGAATCCCCTACGATTCAATCTACACAGTTTATTCGTCTGCTTTGCACGGTGCGACGAAAACAATGGGCAAAAAGATTAAATGAAATTTCTAAAAAAACGCATAAGCCTTGGATACAATCCGAAGACATTTCGTGGGCAGTTTCTTTTATCCATCAGCCAGATCCAACGGACGAAATATTATTAAAAAACTTGCAAAAAGCTTTATCGCTCCGTTTTCACAAATTAGGTACCACCCCTCAAACATGTTACCAAAATTTATATTTTGATTTCATCGATAATAATCCAAATTCTTTATCATTAGAACAGATTAACATTTTATCTCAGGATATTGCTAGAGCCTTTGGGCTTAAAGAAACAGAGGCATCTCGTTTTATTAATGCAAATCTTTCAGAAGAAAAAAAGCAAAAAGAAAAAGATTATCGTATTCACCAAGCGGCAAAGGATCGCAAACACGCAGAAATTTTAAAGCAAAAAAAATGGGAAGCTTCTCTTATCACCTTTAAAGAGTTACCGGTTTTGTTGCGTTGTTCTCCCAAAGAAATTTTAAAGTGGATTGCCGAAAATAAAATACCTGTTGCGCAGCGTATACGAAAAAATGATAAAGATATTTGGAAATTTGATCCGCATCAAATTAAAACGCTACAACCTCAGATCAGTCAATGGCGCGAAACAACCTCCTCTAAAAAGAAAACAAACTCATATATTAATCTAGGTGATTTAAAAGTAAAAAATAAAGTGATTGCTAACGTTGCAGCAATGGATCGTTATGCCGCCCATTTTATCACAGCCCGAAGTTTAAAAAGACAAATCATACTGGTAACCGGCCCTACAAATAGTGGGAAATCTTATACAGCCCTTCAAGCCATGTCTGAAAGTGAAAGCGGTATTGCCTTAGCCCCCCTTCGCTTGCTTGCGCATGAATTTAAAGAAGCTTTAGGGGAAAGAGGTATTCAAGCAACCTTAAAGACAGGAGAAGAACGTATAATTGTTCCAAACAGCCAATTTCTAGCGGCTACTGTTGAGATGTGCCCGTTAACCTCCCCAGTGGATGTGGCGTTAATTGATGAAGCACAAATGCTTAACGATCCTGATCGTGGTGCAGCATGGACCGCTGCCATTATGGGCGTTCCTGCTAGAAAAGTTTTCGTTTTAGGGTCTCCCGACTGTGTACCGATGGTAAAAAATATTGCTAAACTTTGCGAAGATCCCTGCGAAGAAATAGTTTTAAATCGTAAAAGTAAATTACAAACCGCTAGCTCTCCCATTCCTTTATCAAAATTACACGCTGGGGATGCTCTTATTGCCTTTTCCAGAAGAGACGTCCTCGATTTACGTGCTCTTTTACACCAAAAAGGACGCAAAGTCGCGGTTATTTATGGTGCCTTAAGCCCAGAAGTCCGACGCGCCGAAGCAAAACGCTTTAACGATGGCGAGGCTGAAATTCTTGTGGCAACCGATGCCATTGGTATGGGGCTTAACCTGTCGATAAAAAAAGTAATTTTTAGTACTTTATTTAAATTTGATGGTACACAACAAAGAGCTTTGACTGCTCAAGAAATTAAACAAATTGGTGGACGAGCAGGTCGTTACGGCATACACGAAACAGGCACCGTAGGGTTACTGGCTGGTGCGGGCGATCCTAGTATTCTTCACAAACAACTTAACGCACCAGCTGAAAAACAAGACGACTTACGTCCTTTGGTACAACCCGATATTGATATTGTAGAAGCCATCGCCAGTGAAATAGACTCTGACAGCCTTTATGGTGTGTTGACCCGTTTAAAACGTGCTGTGCTAAGAAATGATGATCCAAATTATAGACTTGCCAAAATGAATGAAACGTTTGCCATAGCCTCTGCCTTAGAAGGGGTACAAGGATTAAGCTTAAGAGATCGCTGGACCTATTCCGTCTGTCCTGTTGATGACCGAGATAACGGCATACAACGTATCGTTCGTTGGGCGGCGGATCATGCGGCCGGTAAAACAATAAACGCTCTCAATCCTGGGAGGTTACCGCAACCCAGCAAAGCCTCAAGACAAGAGCTTGAACGTGCAGAAAAAAGACATAAACGTTTAATTGCTTGGAGATGGCTCTCGTTAAGATTTCCAGAGGTATATCCTGATCTTAAAGCAGCAGAAGAGGCAACTCGAAAACTTAACGAATGGATAGAGGCTGTATTAAAAGAACAACGCCGTAAAGTCGAATTGTAAAACGTATCTTAAATACTCTTAACCCGTTTAGTATTATAATCTTATAAATACGCGTTTGAACAAACACTACTTAACCGAGGAATCGGCATGCTTATCAAGCAACGCGTCAATTACTATACTTTTTAATGGCTTAATAAAATTGACTGCGTTTAACCCCGCACGTCGTAATTGCCATATTCCTTTTTCTTCTCTTGTATACAACGTTGCTATCGCATTCGTAAGCGTGAACAAGGGTAAAGTTTTTATCCTCAATTTTTTTTCAAATAAATTTAATTGTTTCGCTGCCCCTAAATTCTCACCACGTTCCAAGCCCACTTTTACTTCATCTGCCAAAATTTCTTGTGCAATCAAAGCAAAATTAAATCCATGTGCCGTGATGGGGTGCATTCCAACGGCTGTGTCACCAATCAATGCCGTATGTCGGGTTTCAAATCGATGGGCAAAAACCGTTTTTAAAGGGTATACATGCCTTGTAGAAATTAACTCTGTTTGACCCAAACGCCCCCCCAGACGCTTGGTCATCTCGCGATTGAACGACGCATTATCAAGGGCATTGACGATTGCCATTTCATCAGGAGGTAAAGACAAAACAATTGAAGAAACATTGCCATTCAGAGGTAAAATAGCAAGGGTTTGGTGTTTATCAAACCATTGCAATGCAATGTTATGATGAGGTTTTTCATGTCGCATACGGCAGACCATCATATGCCGGCGAAAATCGTGCAAATGATAGCCAATACCTAAACGTTCTCTCGTTTTAGAAAAACGACCATCACTTACAATAGCCAATCCTGCTTGCAGGGTATCCCCCTTATGTTCAACCCTAACAGAATCGATAAGACAATGTAATTTTTTACACTGATCTTGGGTCAGCACCTTAATATTTCCACGATGCTGGACTTCTTCAAAAAGAGCTTTACGGATTTGATAATTGGGGACGAAATACCCCAACATGCCTTTGCCGCGCGCATCAAACGTTAAAGGATGGCTTCCACTACCATTTTCCACTCTGGCTTCTTTTAAAATGGAAATTTCCCTAGGATCAATTCGATCCCAAACGCCCATTGCTTGCATCAATTTTACAGAATGATGCGTGAGGGCTATTTCTCTACCATCAAAGGGAGGATTTTCCAGAATTTTTTCTTGAGCAGGTTCAATAACGGTTACTTTTAATCCTAGATTTTCAAATGTTAGCGCCGCACTGAGACCTGCAGGTCCCCCACCAATAATTATTACATCGCGCATCGCAGACCACTTGAGCATTTTTTACCCATCTATACGAACTATTCTTAAGACCTATGAATTAAATACCATCACATGGTAAACCTCAATTGAATTAGCACTTTTTTACACAAAGTGACTGTTTTTTATTGAGGCTATGAGTATAAATTTGAACCTTCCAAGAAAATACCCTAAAATCCTATGAATTGGCAAAAAACTTGCAATCCAAACTTTTTTCAGTGTTATAAATTAATATTGAGTTTTTTTAATGAACGTTGTACTCAGCCTAAGCCTTACAATTTATTAGCAACAACAGCAAAAGCTAGTTACCGTAACCGGTTTTTTTATAGTTAACATTCAAACACTTTACCTTTTTTTCGCACAAAAAATAATAGTCAGCAATGTCTTAAATATTTTATTCACGACACCATCTATCATATTTTCTAGGATACAATACGGCCTAACCCGCTTGATGTATATAATTTACCATTTTGTTTTTCTTGAAGTACCGCCAACACCCCACACCTTTGTGATGTAATACACGTATTGCTCAAGATGAAAACCACATTGAACTAGTTTTCGTCAAAAAAATTCAGTAGTTTTTTAAGTTACTGCAAATATAATAAATTTGACAACAACTTTGGTTACAAAGAATCTTTACTACAATCAGACCTATTCTTTTTGCTACAGGCTATATGTGTTTAATAGATTGTTTTTTCTTTTTCTAGGCTTTATAGTTCCTCTTATAAGAATTAATGGAGTATAATACGCCTAAAATGAAGATATGTATTCTATGAATGAAAGAACTGCCTCTCTCCACAGGCAAACCTCTGAAACCGATATCCAATTAACATTAAATCTAGATGGCACTGGTCAATCTCAAATTAATACCGGTATAGGTTTCTTTGATCATATGCTCAACGCTTTTTCCAAGCACAGTCTTTTTGACATAGATTTGCACGTCAAAGGTGATTTGCACGTTGATGGACATCACAGCGTCGAAGACACGGGTATTGTTTTGGGACAAGCGTTTCATAAAGCAATTGCAAATAAACAAGGCATAACCCGGTTTGGTCAGGCAACTATACCGTTGGACGAAACACTTTGCGAAGTTGTGGTGGATATTTCTGGTCGAGCCTATTTACATTGGAATATTGCTTTCCCAGTCGCTCGGGTTGGCTCTATGGATACCCAATTGTTTGAAGAATTTTTTCGCGGGTTTGTTATGAGTGCTCAGCTAAATCTTCACGCGATTATGCATAGCGGTCGAAACGCCCATCATATCGCCGAGGCTACCTTCAAAGCAGCGGCACGAGCACTTAGAATAGCCAGTGCCTTGGATACTCGTAGGCTGCATCATATTCCCTCTACAAAAGGTGTGCTGTGAAATTTTATACCGTTTATACAAATGCCTTGTGCAGCAACTCTCTCAAACTTATTCCTAATGGGTTTTCTTGGCTTGTTTTTATTTTAGGACCTACTGGATTTTTTTTATACCGAAGCTGGATCTGCGGTTTGATTATGGTATCGCTAGAGTTACTAGCTTTTTCTTTGTTGCAACCGTCTTTTATGGTGTTTCTTTTTTTCCATTTTATTCTTGGTTGTTTTGCACACAGTTTGCAAGAATGGGAAGCAAAACTGTCTGGCTGGAACATGAGAACGCTTGTTGCCGCTGAAAATAAATCTGCGGCTATTTTGCGTCTTTTGGACCATCATCCTGAATGGAAACCAAAATTTAATCTATGAAACATCCTACTACAAAAATTGTAATTATTGATTATCATGGTGGGAACTTAGCTTCTGCTCAAATGGCTATAGCGTTTGCATGTCATCAAATAAACATAAAGGTTGATATTCTTATTAGCGACAACCCTCAAGATATTATGGAAGCAGACAAAATTATCTTACCAGGACAAGGCGCATTTAAAGATTGCATGCAAGGAATATCCCAAACGAAAAATATCCATCAGGCGTTAAATTATTCTGTTTCCAGAGGCACACCTTTTCTAGGTATCTGCGTCGGCATGCAAATTATGGCGGAAAAAGGTCTTGAACACGATGTTACTTTGGGATTGGGTTGGATAGAAGGGGAAGTCAGAAAAATGAAAACACATTTGCCCTTACCACAAATGGGCTGGAATGAACTTCATTTCAAAAAAGGATGTCATCCCATTTTAGAGGGGGTGGAACCCAATAGTCACGCCTATTTCGTACACTCATACGCATTAACCCATGAAAATAAAAAAGACGTCTTGGCAACCACCGATTACGAAATGGATATCCCCGCCATTGTTGCCAAAGACAACAAAATTGGCACCCAATTTCACGTTGAAAAAAGTCAAAGCGTCGGTCTGAAAATTATAAGTAATTTTTTATTGTGGCAACCCTCACTTTCTTAAAATCTATGTAAAGTGTAAATTTATTATGAACAAAAATGCTCGCAACATCTTACCGAAGATACAAATTGAACATATCGCTTCTTTTGATAACGAAGACGATTTGCATTCCATTTGCGAAGCGCTAGAAGCATCAATCCTTGCGGGATATCATTGCAAATGGTCCAAAGCGCCACCACGTCACCTTATTGAAAGTTATTTTACGGGACTTTTGCTCATTCCTGAAAAACGTTTATTTATTGGCCGTATGGATGGTACCATTGTTGGGCTTTGTGAAGTCACATTACCTCCCAAACAAGACGATTCGCCGTGTATTTCAGTTGAAATTAATTGTTTTGCGACGGCGCCCTATGCGACTGGATTGGGAATTGGTAGGAAGATGTTAACAAAAATGGAACAGACGGTTACGCAACTTGGTTTCCCAATTATTAACGCTTCAATTAATGAAACACAAACCAAGCTTTTACAATTCTATATCAAAAATGACTACCAGCACTGGGCGACCCATCCCTATTATCAAAAAATAAACGGTCAAATTCTTAAAGGTTATATGTTATATAAATCTTTTTTAACCCCTCCCTCGTAATTTCTCGAAAAGCTAGTAAGTATAATGATGCCCACGCCTACTCTACATCCTTTGACGCTTTATCCTGCAATTGATTTAAAAGGAGGGCAATGTGTACGATTGCAACAAGGTGTTATGGAACGTGCAACAGTCTATTCAGATGATCCTGGAACACAAGCAAAAACGTGGCAAAATTTAGGATTTAAATGGCTTCATGTCGTTGATTTAAATGGCGCTTTTGCTCAAAAACCCATCAACATTAACGCTGTGCAAAATATCGTCAATCACACCACCCTTCCTATACAGCTGGGTGGAGGAATACGGGATCTTGATACCATTGAATTCTGGTTAACGCGTGGTATAACCCGTATCATTCTTGGCAGCGTTGCTGTGTATAATCCCCAATTGGTTTATGAAGCCTGTAAAACTTTTCCAGGACAAGTGGTTATTGGCATCGATGCTAAATTAGGCTATGTGTCAACCGAAGGTTGGGCCAAAACTTCTGAAATGAAAGCACTCGACCTAGCAAAACGTTTGGAAGATAGCGGCGCTGCCGCCATTATATTTACTGAAATTAATCAAGACGGTATGTTATCTGGTCTTGATCTTGATCAAACCGCACAATTGGCACATCATCTCTCTATACCCATTATTGCGAGTGGTGGGGTAGGCCATATGGATCACCTCCGCACATTGCGTAAGATTGCTAATCAAGAGCCTGGTATCGAAGGAGTTGTTATTGGAAGAGCACTTTACGATGGTCGAATTCAAGTCAAAGAAGCGTTAGAAATTCTAGAAAAATGCTGAAAATAAGAATTATACCTTGTCTGGATGTAAAACATGGTCGTGTGGTAAAAGGCGTTAACTTTGTTTCTTTACGCGATGCGGGCGATCCCGTAGAACAAGCCATTCTCTATGACCAAGCAGGGGCCGATGAACTTACATTTTTGGATATTACCGCCAGCTATGAAAAGAGAGACACCCTTTTTGACGTGGTCCAACGTACTGCAGAAAAAATATTTTTACCCTTAACCGTTGGCGGTGGCGTACACAATATTGACAATATTAGAGCTCTTCTCCTCGCCGGTGCAGATAAATGTGCCATTAACTCAGCAGCGGTTAAAAACCCTTCTTTTATCAACGAAGCTGCAACAAAATACGGCAGTCAATGCATTGTAATCGCAGTGGATGCACGCTCAACTAAACGGGGATCTTGGGAAGTCTTTACGCATGGAGGGCGTATTCCTACAGGAATAGATGTTATCGAATGGTGCAAGCAAATAGCTGAACGAGGCGCTGGGGAAATTTTGCTAACCAGTATGGATAAAGACGGTACAGGAAAGGGATTTGATATTGAACTTTTAACAAAAGTATGTCGATCCGTTTCCATTCCCGTCATTGCCTCCGGCGGGATCGGCGAACTTCATCATTTTGTAGAAGGCGCACGAACCGGAGCCACAGGGTTACTGGCTGCCAGTGTTTTTCATTTTGGTAAATTTTCAATAGGTGATGTCAAGCAAGCGCTTTTCAACGCTAACATTCCTGTACGACTTGATAGGTAACCTTCCCATGTCAAATTTATAATGGACGTCTACTGATGAAACTTAATCCAAATGAAACAATATTAGAGACATTATACCAAACCATTTTATCCAAAAAAAATGCTGATCCAGCTATGAGTTACTCCGCGCAGCTTTTGTCCCAAGGGCCAAAGAAAATAGCACAAAAATTTGGAGAAGAGGCCATAGAATGTTTACTGGAAGCCGCTACGGAAAATAAACAAGGATTGATTGCTGAAAGTGCTGATGTGCTTTATCATCTTCTGGTAATGTGGGTTAATAGTGCGGTAAAACCAGAAGACGTTTGGAACGAACTTCGTCGACGAGAAGGAATAAGTGGTATAATGGAAAAAGCTTCTCGATAATGATAAATTTCTTCCTACATGTAAGGAATAACCATGTCTACCCTTAAAGAATACTACGACACTCAAAATGTTTTTGCAAAAATCCTCAGAAATGAAATTCCTTGTTCCAAAATTTATGAAGATGAATTCACCCTTGCCTTTCACGATATTGCCCCCAAAGCACCTGTCCACGCGTTGGTCATAACCAAAAATCCTTACATTTCGTTTGCCGATTTTTCTAAACGGGCTGCACCCGAAGAAATGGTTGCTGTTACCAAAGCGATTGGTGTGGTTGCGGCGAAATTAGGGTTAAAAGAAAATGGCTACCGAATCACCAGCAACATAGGACATAATTCTGGCCAAGAAGTTCCTCATTTTCATTTCCATATCATGGGTGGACGACCTATGGGAATTATAGGCTAAAACCATTGCCGCTAACAAAAATTTCCACAAGAAGCAATGCTACGGATACTGTAAAACCAATGAATTTACAGGAAGTTCGAGAATTTATTGAAATTTTAGCTTCCGTGCATCCTCATGCTCAAAGTGAACTTTACTTTACCTCCCCCTTTACTTTGTTAGTCGCCGTAGTGTTGTCGGCTCAAGCAACGGATGCTTCGGTGAACAAAGTTACCCCTACTCTATTTGAATTAGCCAATACACCTCAAGCTATGGTGGCGTTGGGGTTAGAGACACTCGAAAAACTTATCAGTTCAATAGGACTATGGCGTGCGAAAGCAAAACATATTCTCCAACTGTCGCAACAACTCATCGACAATTTTAACGGCATCGTGCCCAATAATAGGCAAGATTTAGAATCGCTCGCAGGTGTCGGAAGAAAAACAGCAAATGTGGTCCTAAATGTTGCTTTTCATCAAAATACCATGGCTGTTGATACACATATTTTTCGTCTTAGCAATCGCACGGGGTTAGCGCCTGGTAAAAACACTCTGGAAGTTGAAATGGCTTTGGTAAAGCGTATCCCAAAACACTATTTACGCGATTCCCACCACTGGCTTATTCTACATGGCAGGTATACGTGCAAGGCTCGTAAGCCAGAATGTTGGCGCTGTCCTACACGTGACGTATGTCACTATAATCATAAACAGCTTACTGTCTAAAGTATTCACTGCGTGCCATAGGCATATTGGGGGATCCCCGATCAATCGGTTCCATTACCCACGGTCTTTGCCCTCGTTTATGCAAATCATCTGTAGAAGAGTAAGGATTCAACCACAATATATGGGCGCCCTTCGTCCAATTTGACTTTTTATTGATAAAATGTTTTGTTTTACATTCAGAAAATTCCCATAAAAAAGAAAGCTCCGTAACAACATTGGAACATAATGTTTTCTTTTCCTCGTTTTCAGAGATGGCTTGACGCACCACTAAAATCTTTTCTTCGTAAAAATAACAGTATTTTTTTTCACAATGGTAATAGGGCGTGGAATTATCAGCCTGTATTACTGTTGTTTTTTGGACTCCTAACGCTTTACGCCATTGTTCCAAAACCATTTTGTTACATACACCTTGGCAAACAACCCACACGTCTTTTTTATGTCGAATACCAATCATACGACCGTTCGGCGTGGTAATCGCGTCTGGAAGGTTAATTAAAAAATAAGAGCACAAACTAATAAATATTAAAACAATACCCAGCCAACGCGTAAACGAAAGTACACCTACACACAACAAAAAAAGACCTAAGAAATAACACCCTAACCCCCAATGAGGCAATTGTACAATCGGTAAACTTGCATAAGGTAAATTGGCTACGGTCTGAGCAATAAAGATAATAGCGTGTATACCCCACGCCATGAGTTTTAAAAAAATAACATCGCCTCCCACAGGCATGGTCAATAATGCAATTATGCCAAAAGGCAAAACCCACAAAACGGCAATTGGCACAGCAATTAAATTTGCAACCACATAATAACTATTCAATTCATGAAAATAAAACGCAACGATGGGTAGAACCGCAGAACCTGCAATAAGACTAATCAAAGCGGGTTCGACGACAAAGCGAAAAATATAAGGGTATTTTTTTTGATCATGAAGAAAATGAGATTTTAAATAACGCAACGCATAACGATAACCCGAAGTAAGCGACAAAACTGCCGCCATCGACATTTGAAAAGATATATCCAACACGTTGACAGGGGACCACAACAGCAAAACCATTGACGCCAGCATAAGGTTATACCGTGAAAAACACGAACGATTATAAAAAAATGCCACCATCGCTGTTGAGGCCATGATCAAACTGCGCAGGGCGGGTATATGCATTCCCGTTAGCATCAAATACAAACATCCAGCAAACCAACCACATAAAACCGCAATATGCTTGATAGGCCAGCACAAGGTTGCATATTGACTCCTTAACAACAACCATCGACTGGTATAAGCAACGATAAACATAACTGTTCCAAGATGCAGTCCCGCTATAGCGAGCAAATGGGCTAATCCCGAAGCCGAAAATATATGACGATCTTGCGGAGAGAGCTGTCCACCTAACCCCGTTAACAATATCTGTGCAATGTCACCCTCGCGCCCTGGCAATACGCGATGAACTTTTTCAGCAATTTTTTCTCTTACATACCTTAAATGATAATATTTTTTGCTGTTAATAATCGTAATTTGACGTAAGGCGTAGCCATAAGCTCCAACATTTCCAAACCAAGAATGAAATTGCTGATCGTATGCGCCTATTATTTGAGGGGAGCTAGGTCGTCTCAGCATAACTTTTGCACGAATACGGTTACCAACATCAACGTTTTGCTGATCCTTTGCTCGTAACGTAAATATAATTTTGCGCGGCCAAACCATTTGATCGGACTCTGGAGGCAACAAAAATTTAACAGAAGTAACGAAAATACGTTTCTTGCCGGAAGGAGAGAAATCAACCCCTTGAACAATGCCTTCTATTTGAGTGGCGTGCAAGGGCACTTGGTAAAAAGGATAGTGACGATAAGATTGGTACCAGGATAATGAAAACCCTAGAGATATCCAAAAAACTGCCCAAAAGAGATAATACAGAACGTAAACGTCTACACGACGCCATCGCAGGTAAAAAATACAGCATATAGACCCAACGAGAGTGATAAGGCTTGGATACAAAGGAAGTTCTGTAACAGGCAGAAAATAGATTAAGCATCCTATCGAAAAAAACACAGGGGTCCACAGTCGATTGTTTTCGAATTCAGCTCGCAATTTATAAAAAAAACTAAGCAAAATTGTATCTTAGCCAGGTTTGTCGTATCGCTTACGCTATTAAAAGAAATAAATGATACTCAATAAACATTATTGATTTTTTAAAATATAGAAAATCCATTTGTACACTATACAAATAAATTTTAAACTTAATACGCTTATGACGAAATTTTATAGTTGCTAAGGGTTAATTGTCTTTAACTGAATTATTACAAAAAAACTTTTTTTGCTCTTATTTAATATAGTAAGCTTATTCCCCTATGCATTGATCCAACACTATTAACGAAAGACAAATTGTCCATCACGTCTGTGTCAGTTAAAACCTCCAACACATAATTCTTTTTTTAAAGTTTTGAATGGAACATTTTTTATAAGGAAGGATAAGTTGTTTGGTCACCTAAAAAATTATCTTAAGTAGACATACGCTTTTCCTCTAGCATACATATAATTCGATCTGAAAGATTGATCCCTCCAAAAACATTTTCTCATAATTGAAGTAGATCACTCGCAAAGAAAAACGATTGAATTTCGACAGAATATTTTCCTTTTATCCGCGATGCGTCTATGAAGCATTAAATACAAATTGTTAAATACATTAATAATTTTTATAGCCAGCTTAGAACCACATTCCGTTAAGTAATCTTATTTAAAATATTTACCTCTCCCTACTACTAATTTAATTTTTGCAAGAATACGGTTTCTTAAAAGTGTTTATCTAAAATAAACTTAATTAGGCAGACGAATTTCATATTGATTCGTAATGTTTAACCGTTCAATAATCAAGATGTAAACCCTCTTTCAGTTTGGTTAACATCACTCTTGATGATTCTTCGGGTTTATTGGACCACGCAAATACAGCATTCGTCGCAATCCCATCAAACTTCATTTCATAAAGACGTTTAAAAATAGTATTAAAATCAACCTCACCTTCCCCGATGTTAAGATGCTGATGAACCGTAACGTTAGCCTCTGGGGGATTTACAATATAGCGTAAACCGAACGCGGCTTTATGATTAAACGTGTCCGCAAAAAGAACATGGTCAATCAAGTCCCCTGCCTCATCAAATTGGGCGTTAATATCCCCTACCCCGTCATCATAATAAAAAGCATGAGCTGTAGAATACACCAATTTTATCCAGGGTTTATCCAACCCTTTTATCATATTCACCGCACCTTTATTGGTTTCGATAAAATCATACGGATGGGCTTGAAGATTAAGTTGAATGCCTTCCTTTTCAAAAATTGGTAATAACTCATCCATGGATCGAATAAACATTTCTTCACAAATAGCAGGCTTCAGCTTCGTTCCAGAAAATTCGCTATTCATAACTTCGACATCAAGCTCAACTGCAATTTCAATCGCACGTTTCCAGTTTCGAACCGCGGCTTGACGTCTTTCCTCTTCAGGGCCAGACCAAAAATAAAGGGGTAAAAGAGAAGAAAGCTGCACCCCCGTTTCCGCAAGCGTTTTTTTCATAGTCTGAAGCGTCGCTTTATTAACTTTTGGATAAGTATAAAAGGGACAAAAATCAATTCGAGGGGACATTTCTATATATTTGTAACCAAGATCGGCTACTTTATAGATCATTTCTACGAGGGTGGTATTATCTCGTAAATGACTAGGGTCATAGGCTAATTTCATTCTTTAATCTCTTTTATCAAATCATTGGCAAGGTTTAAGAACTTTCTTAGTTACATTCGTAATCAGTATTAGAGCTATTATCAATGCGTAAATAATCCTTTTGATATCAACTTATCTTGACGTAAGATTTCTTTGTTTTTGATTAGGAATTAATGTTAACCCAAGCAAATATTTAAAAATAAAATTTTTTAATTCATTGGGATAAACTCTAAATAAATCGCGTTAAAAGTGTTTTTGTCTTTTGAAAATAACAAAGGGTATTTAAAATTGATTTGGTTGGTATAAAAATAACAAATAATTTTACTAGACTTTTCAGAACCAACTTTAATAATAAAGATAGCGTTAAAGTTTAAAATTGCTTTCCAAGAAAGACGTTCATGACAGTTCGTACACGTTTCGCTCCAAGTCCAACAGGGTTACTTCATATCGGCAATGCACGAGCAGCCCTTTTTAATTATCTTTTTACCAAACATCACGGTGGAAAATTTCTTTTACGAATTGAAGACACGGATCGAGAACGCTCAACGCAACATGCCGTCGATATTATTTTAGAAGGCCTGTCTTGGTTAGGTTTAACGCCAGATGAAGCACCAATTTATCAATCAACTCGAATCAAACGGCACCAAGACATAGCTTTACACTTATTAAAAACAGGTAAAGCCTATAAGTGCTTTTGCACGCCCGAACAACTCGCGGACATGAGGGCAAACGCACAAGCCGAAGGAAAACCTCCAAGGTATAATGGCTATTGGCGTGACCGCGATCCTTCGGAAGCTAATCCCAATTCTCCTTATACCATACGAATAAAAGCCCCTAGAGAAGGCAGCACGACGATACACGACCTGGTTCAAGGAAAAGTTACCGTTAACAATAGTGAACTTGACGATATGATTATTCTGAGAGCAGACGGAACCCCAACTTACCAACACGCTGTTGTTTGTGACGATCATGACATGAATATAACCCATGTCATTCGAGGGGATGATCATTTGACCAACAGTTTTAGACAACTGGTCATTTATAGAGCAGCTGGCTGGGAACCTCCCTCTTTTGCTCATCTTCCCTTAATACACGGCCCTGATGGTGCAAAACTTTCCAAACGACACGGTGCAAGCTCTGTCGTTGATTTTAAAGAGGAGGGCTATCTTCCTGAAGCCCTATGCAACTATCTCCTCAGACTGGGTTGGGGACATGGAGATGATGAAATTTTAAATCGTGAAGAACAAATTAAACTTTTTGATTTGGATGGCGTTGGACGTTCCCCTTCCAGAATGGATTACACGAAGTTAGCGTATATTAATGGCTATTGGCTAAGACAGGCTGATAATGTTCGATTGGTTAATGAAGTTATTCATAGAATTTCACAACAAGATTCTATTGTATTTAATGAAGAAATGAAAACAAGATTAAGCGTCTTGATGCCCGCTTTGAAAGAGCGTGCTAAAAATTTGAAGGAACTTGCTGAAAATTCTAAATTTTTGTTTTCCTCAGTCCCTCTTTCGTTCACGGAAAAAGCACAAAAATTACTCACCGAAGAAAATCGTGCTTTGTTAAGAAAACTTAGTGAAAAAATCATAGCTTTACCAGAATTTTCTAAGGAAGCAATTGATACACTCCTTCGTCAATTTGCTGAACAAGAACAGATAAAATTAGGAAAAATCGCTCAACCCCTACGAGCGGCCGTTACAGGAAGTACAATATCCCCGGGTATTGACGATACGCTGGTCGCTTTAGGAAAAGATGAGGTCTTAAAACGACTAGGAGCAGCAATCAATGGATAGTCCTTTTGGACAACATTTTTTGGGAATAGAAGGGTTATCTTCTCATCATATAGGGATGTTGTTGGATCGCGCTGAGAACTATGCGCTTCTCAATCGTTCGCGCAAAACACCGCGAACGTTACTTCGAGAGCGTACGTTAATTACTCTTTTTTTCGAAAATAGTACACGAACCCGAACGTCGTTTGAACTTGCAGGAAAACGATTAGGGGCGGACGTCATCAATATGTCCGTTTCAACGTCTTCGGTCAGTAAAGGGGAAACTCTTTTAGATACTGCCTATACCTTAAACGCTATGCGGGCTGATTTATTGGTTATTCGGCATGCTCATTCTGGTGCACCTGCCCTTCTTGCTCAAAAAGTAGATGCCAGCGTTATTAACGCTGGGGACGGTACGCACGAACATCCCACCCAAGCTTTATTGGATGCTTTAACTATCCGAAGGCATTACGGCAAGTTATCTGGATTAACCGTGGCCATCTGCGGGGACATTCTCCATAGCCGTGTCGCTCGTTCCAATATTTTGCTCCTTAACACTATGGGATGTAAAGTACGCCTGATTGGTCCGCCCACCTTATTACCCAAAGCCATTGAAAAAATGGGGGCCTCTATTTACTATTCTATGGATGAAGGGGTTGAAAATGTCGACGTTATCATGATGCTGCGTATGCAAAAAGAACGTATGCGTGCTGGACTGGTTCCTAGCTCAAGAGAATATTTTCGCTTTTACGGTTTGGATAGAAGACGCCTAAACATGGCCAAACCTGGGGCATTGGTTATGCACCCTGGCCCTTTAAACCGTGGCGTCGAAATTGATAGTCATGTTGCCGATGACCCTTATCAAAGCGTTATTCAAGAACAAGTTGAAATGGGTGTGGCCGTACGAATGGCAGTGTTGGAAAAATTCTCTCACATAAAGGCACAACCATGAAACCCTTATTGTTCGAAAACGTAAGATTAATTGATCCCAAATCAAATATAGATCAACTCGGTCGTTTATTGGTTCAAGAAGGAAAGATTGTCGGTACGGATTTACCCAATGCAGAAGGTAAACCCGACGAATGCGATATTATTAACGGTCAAGAATGCGTATTATGCCCAGGTTTGGTTGACATGCGCGTTACCGTTGGTGAACCTGGCTTTGAATACCGGGAAACCATAAATACCGCTGCTTCGGCGGCAGCGGCAGGGGGAATAACTACGTTGGCAATATTGCCTAACAGTATGCCTGCCATTGATAACCCGGCGCTGGTTACTTTATTAAAAACAAAAGGCGATCATACACGGTCGGTAACTATTTTACCCTACGGTGCGCTAACCGTCGGTTGCGAGGGTAAAGAAATGGCAGAAATTGGCTTGTTGAAAGAGGCAGGCGCCATAGCCTTTACGGATGGCAACAAGGCATTGGCAGACACACGACTTATGATGCAAACCATGTCCTATGCACATGGCTACGATTGCCTTATTGTACAACATCCTGAAGATCCTGCCCTTGCTTATAAAGGAAGTGCAACACAAGGTGAATTATCCACACGATTAGGGTTACCTTCTATTCCTGCAGCCGCAGAAGCCATTATGATTGCAAGGGATCTGAAACTAGCAGAAATAACAAAATGTCGTTTGCATTTTGGTCACGTTTCAACAGCGGAAGGACTTGAGTTAATACGTCAAGCGAAAGAAAAAGGCCTTCTCATTTCATGTGATACAGCCCCTGTCTATTTTGACCTCAATGAGGATGCTATTGGAGATTTTCGAACCTACGCCAAATTGTCCCCCCCTTTACGTTCAGAAGCGGACAGAATAGCCGTTTGCCAGGCTTTAGCAGACAAAACTATTGATGCGATTGCTTCTGACCATTTTCCAAGGGATGTGGATGACAAGCGACTGCCCTTTGCAGAAGCCGCAGCAGGAGGAACAGGTTTGGTTACCCTGCTTAGCGTCACACTGACCCGAGTCAAAGATGGCACCTTATCGTTGATGGAAGCCATTTCATTCCTAACGTATAGACCCTCACATTTACTTGGACAACCTTGTGGCACCCTTGCGAAAGGAGCTGATGCTGATTTATGCTTATTTGACCCGACTGCAACGTGGCAAGTGGTTGCAGGACACCTACCAGGTTTAGCTCAAAATACACCTTTTGATAACAGGATTTTGCCTGGCGTTGTATTAGGCACATGGAAACGGGGACGCAAAACGTTTTTTAGGGAAATATTATAATGGAGCATATTTGGCAAATTCCTTCTTTTGCTTGGCCACTTATGCTTGGAATTGGCTTAATAGCTTATTTAATAGGAAGTATTCCTTTTGGCATGCTGGTAAGTCGGTTAGGAGGGATTGACGATATACGAAAAGTAGGTTCAGGAAATATAGGCGCTACCAATGTGTTAAGAACAGGAAAAAAAAAATTAGCAGCGCTAACGCTTTTTCTCGATATGTTAAAAGGGGCATTTGCTGTTGGTTTCGCTTTTATTTTTGGTATGGTTTCGCCTAAGGCAGCCATGTCCATCGCATCAATTTTCGTCGTTATTGGCCATTGCTATCCGCTTTGGTTGAGTTTTAAAGGGGGCAAAGGGGTAGCAACAGGCCTAGGGGCAAGTTTAGTCTTGACACCTCTGGCCGGTATAAGTTGTTGTTTCATTTGGCTTATCGCTGCTAAAATTTCTAAAATTTCTTCTGTAGGTGCTCTGAGCGCGTTTAGTGCGTGGCCAGTGTTGGTATTGGTTACCCATCAACTCCATTTTAAATCCACTCTTTTGTTTTCATCGCTTACGATTAGTATATTAATTGTATGGCGACACCGACAAAATATTTTTCGTTTAATTCGTGGAAGTGAACCCCACATTGGAGATGATAAAAGGAAGATACACCTTCCAAATGGATAAACGATCTACAAACGAAATCCCTGTTTCCGAACTTATTTCTTATTTAACCTTGGCAAGGACTGAAAATATAGGGGCAATACGATATCGCCAACTTTTAAACACCTACAAAAATCCTGAACAAGCATTGAGGGCACTTTCTTCTCTAAATTTAAAAAAAGATCGTTCTAAAAAATTTAACATTCCTACAACCGCTTCTATTCTTAGAGAAATTGAAAATACTTTTAACGCTAACGCGCAATTTATCCTCTATGGCTTTGACGACTATCCAAAATTACTGAGTCATATTTATGACCCACCCCCTATTCTAACCGTTTTAGGCAACAAACAGTATCTTGATAAAAAAAACATTGTTATTGTGGGGGCTAGAAATGCTTCGCTTCATGGTGTTCAAATTGCCCAAAACTTAGCCACAGAATTATCTTCCTATGGAATTGGCATCACTTCTGGATTGGCCAGAGGTATTGATCAGGCAGCCCATAAAGGCGCACTCTATACGGGATTTACAATTGCTGCGATAGCCTGTGGTATTAATATCGCCTATCCTCATGAACATACAAAGTTACAAAACAAAATTGCTGAACAGGGGGTTGTGGTTACCGAATTCCCTTTTGGCGCACAACCCCAAGCCACGCACTTTCCACGAAGAAATAGATTAATTGCGGGTCTATGTCATGGATGTGTCGTCATTGAAGCAGCACTCAACTCAGGTAGTTTAATAACCAGCAAACTGGCATTGGATTATCATAAACCCATATTTGCTGTCCCTGGCTCTCCTCTCGATCCACGCTGTAAGGGAAGCAATAATTTAATACGTTCAGGTGCTATTTTAACTGAAGAAGCATTGGATGTTTTGTCGGAAATCCCTGAATTTTCATTGAACAATAGTTTCCTCAACAGTCAGAAACTTGCACTTCAGAATAAAACCAAACCCTCTAAAGATCTTTTCAGTGCATCATCTAAACAAATTCTAAACAAGGATACACACCATTTATCTATTGAAGATTATATCTTGTCTTTGCTTTCGACAACCCCCGTTTCAATCGATACTATCCTTAGGAATGCTCCATTCCCAGCTTCAAAAATTCTTAGTTGTGTGACTTTACTTGAAATTAATAGCAAGATACTTTATCAACAAAATGGTTACGTTTTGAAGTTTATATAAATTTTCTTAAAACTGCGTATCCAACCCACTGGCCTAGCCTGTCCCAAACCTAATAATTTTTGAAATTTAGGTTGCTTCTTAATCAATAAACATTAGTATCTTTGACTTTGATTTACTTTTTATATTGTACACTCATCTGGGGAAACTATGACGGACGTCATTATTGTTGAATCTCCTGCCAAAGCCAAAACTATTAATAAATACCTTGGCAATAAATACACTGTCGTCGCTTCATTGGGGCACGTAAGAGATCTTCCTCCGAAAGATGGAAGCGTTCGTCCCGATGAAAATTTTGCCATGGACTGGCAAGCCGACGAGCGAGGTAATAAGCAAATAAAACTCATCGCTAAGGCTTTGAAAGGTGCACAAACGCTTTATCTTGCAACCGATCCCGATCGCGAAGGAGAAGCCATTTCATGGCACGTTCGATCCATGCTGGAAGAAAAAAATCTTCTTAGAAATATTAATGTCGAGCGTATCACGTTTAATGAAATAACAAGACAAGCCGTACAACACGCAATTAAACATCCTAGAGATTTGGACCAACCTCTTATTGAAGCCTATTTGGCAAGGCGTGCCCTGGATTACTTAGTAGGATTTACGCTTTCCCCAATTTTATGGCGTAAACTACCCGGTTCCAGAAGCGCTGGACGCGTTCAATCGGTAGCTTTAAGATTGATTTGCGAACGTGAAGCGGAAATTGAAGTATTTCAATCTAAAGAATATTGGACCATTACGGGACAGTTTAAAACCTTACGTAATATTGATTTTTCTGCAAGGTTGACTCACTTTGAAGGGAAAAAACTTGAACAATTTGATTTAGCCAATGAATCCATTACACAAAATATTTGCCAAGAGATTATTAAGACATCCTATGCCGTTCAATCGATCGAACGTAAACAAACGAAAAGAAATCCTTCCCCTCCTTTTACTACGTCCACGTTACAGCAAGAAGCTTCAAGAAAACTTCATATGAGTGCTCAAACCACCATGAGGACGGCTCAACAATTGTATGAAGGGATTGATCTCCAAGGAGAAACGGTTGGACTTATTACTTATATGCGTACGGATGGTGTCCAATTAGCAAACGAAGCCATTGAGTCCATTCGAACCCATATAGGGAAAAACTTTGGCAAAAATTATCTACCGGGCACAGCGCGTAAATACGTCAGTAAAGCAAAAAATGCCCAAGAAGCGCACGAAGCCATTAGGCCAACCTCTATAGACAATACCCCTGATCACGTTGCGGCTTTTTTGACCCCTGAACAAAAAAAATTATATGAACTAATTTGGAAAAGGGCTGTTGCCAGTCAAATGCAATCGGCAGTTATTGATCAAGTTGCCGCTGTTCTTAGCAATCCTAACCAAACCGCATTATTTCGGGCAACGGGTTCTGTGATCGCTTTTGATGGTTTTTTAAAACTTTACAAAGAAAGCTCCGACGACACAGATAAAGATAAGCATTCGAGTGATGCTTCAACCCTATTACCTACAATGAAAGAAGGGGAAGAGGTTAGCCTGAACAAGTTAAATCCAGAGCAGCATTTTACCCAACCTCCTGCGCGATACAGCGAGGCTTCTCTTGTCAAAAAAATGGAAGAACTTGGGATTGGAAGACCTTCAACTTATGCGTCTATATTGGGGGTATTAAGAGATAGAGATTACGTTGCTCTCGAAAATCGTTACTTTATTCCTCAAAACAGAGGTCGATTGGTTACAGCTTTTTTAACTTCCTTTTTCAAACGCTATGTAGATGTCGATTTTACCGCTAATCTTGAAGAACGGCTTGATAATATCTCCAACAGCAAATTAAACTGGAAAACGGTTTTACAAGAATTTTGGCAAGATTTTTCCAAGGCTATTGAACAAACTAAAGACTTAAAAATATCTGACGTTATTGATGCATTGGATAAGGATTTAGAAGCGCATTTTTTTGCTCCGAGCCCCGATAATCCTAACCCAAGGAAGTGTCCCGCTTGTACAGACGGTATCCTTCACCTTAAACTTGGTCGTTATGGATCTTTTATAGGCTGTGTAAACTATCCAGAATGCCAATATACTCGCAAATTAATTGCTGAAGAATCAAACGATAACGACGAAAAAGAACTAATCGAAGGCACAAAACTATTAGGAAAAGATCCACAAACCGATAAAAATGTCTATTTAAAAAAAGGACCCTGGGGGCTTTATCTTCAACTCGGCGACACGGATTCCGAAGATAAAAACAAAAAACCCAAACGATCCACAATACCCTTTGGGACAAATGCCCTTAACCTCTCTTTGGAGGATGCGCTTGCACTTTTATCGCTCCCGAAACAGCTTGGACCCCATCCTAAAACGCAAGAAACAATTCAAGCCGGCCTAGGGCGGTTTGGACCTTATCTTAAAATGGGAGGGATTTTTGCATCTTTAAAAAAGGGAGAAAATATTTTAGACATTACTCTTAATCAAGCCGTTGAGGTTATTGATCAAAAGCTTGCCACTATACGAACCCTTGGTTTACATACCAAAGACAACAATCCTATTTTACTTCGCAAGGGACGTTTTGGTTTTTATTTGCAACATAATAAAACAATTGCCAATCTTCCAAAAGATAAAGACGAAACGACTTTATCGTTAGAAGAGGCAATGCAACTTTTAAAAGACAAAGGTAAAACTCCAAGCGGAGGCAAGAAAAAACCATCAACCACTAAAAATAAAGTGACAGTAAAAAAAACTAAAAAAGTATAAGTAAATTGTTAAATTTTTAGAAAGCATGTATAGTTTAAGTCATAATTTGCTTTTTTTATGACGGAAATAACTACCCACTCTGCTTTGTTATTAATTTTTCACTCATTTTGACTTGTTAATAGCATCGTTAGATTTTGTCTTCGGAGAATTCCTATTCCCTCCCTTATGCGGCAATCTTTCCATGTATTTACACATACAAAGCCATTTTTCCGTGATATCATTTCTAATGATTACAGACGGCTATTAAAATGCATTGTGTTTACACTTTTTTTTCTAGCTGCAAGTTCTATAAGGGCTTTTTCTCAACCCCTCACGTCTACAACTTCCGTAAATACGTTTAATAAAGAAACATATTATAACGTTCTTACTACCGCGTTAACGTTCTTACAACCTCGTAGTTTAGAAGAACATACCATTCAACGCCTATGTATGTGGGGTTTGAATGGAATAAATGCCTTGGATCCTTCATTTACGCTCAAAGTGGCCGAAAACAAGCTCTATCTTTTCAGAGCTCAAAAATTAATTTATTCTGCTGAATTACCATCCTCAAAAAACGATATTCAACAATGGGTTCAATTCATTCTTGATTTTTGGTTCCAAGCTTGGAACAATTCCCCTGATATTAAAACTGGCGATAATCAAAATTTAATACAAGCTTTTTTTGACGAACTTTTTGATCATCTTGATCCCTATTCACGTTATGTTGCGCCTGCTTCTGCTGATTCCGATCGTTCCTTTAGAGATGGGGGCGAGGCTAACGTCGGCATAACCTTAACCAAACACGGTAAATATACCTTAATTAACACTATTAACACTAATAGCCCGGCTTGGGAGGCCGGCATCGATGTGGGTCAATATCTTTTCAAGGTTGACGATAAAACTACATTTGATCAACCCCTTAACACCATAAACCATTGGCTCGAAGGACCTGAGAATACCTATGTAATTTTAACCTGGGGTCATAAAAATTCAAAAAAAACACATACAGCTAAAATAAAACGAGAGTTAATTCCCCCTGCAACGGTTTTTGCTTTTTCAAGTGACGATATTGTTATCTTAAAAATTACTTTATTTTCAACAACGACTGCAGAAGAAATGAGTCAATACTTGGATCAAGCAATGCAAGAAATAAATATAAAAGGGTTGATTATTGATCTAAGGGGAAATCGTGGTGGTGTTTTGCAACAAGCAGTAACGAGCATAGCGCTGCTTTTGGATAATGGTATTGCTGTAACTACGCAAGGAAGAAATCCAGAAGCAAACCATGTATGGGTCGTACAAGGAGGAGATCTTATTAAAGGGGCGCCTATTGTTATTTTAGTGGATGGACGCACAGCAAGCGCCGCTGAAATACTAGCCGCCTCACTTTCAGATCATAGAAGGGCTGTTGTCGTTGGAAGTGTGACGCTAGGAAAAGGACTTGTGCAAACCATTGCACAACTTCCGGATAATGGGGAATTATTTGTTACCTGGAGCCGCGTAATCGCACCTTTAGGTTGGCCTCTACAGGGTCTAGGAGTCATACCTCAAATATGTACCAGCAGAGGCAACGCTTTTGTACAAAAACAATTAAAAAACTTGGGAACGCACACGTCCAATTATGAAACAATAATTTCTCTCTCACGAAAAACCCGATTGCCTTTATCTTCCAAAACCATTACCTTATTACGCAACTCCTGTCCCGCAGCGGTAGGGACAGATAATGATCTTGATATTGCTATTAAATTAATACTCGATCAAAATCTCTATACCCAAGCACTGAAACTTATTCCTGCAGAGTAAAAGAATATTGATCTCTTATTGATCATTTACTAAACTCTTAAATTTGCATGTCTAAGACGTTTAAAAACAAAATTCTTACTGTTTAATGCATCAAAATTAGTCTAATAACCACGTATAGAAAAATCAGTTACCATAAGGGTTTACGATGAAATTACGACTTCGTCTAATTGCGTCTTCAGTTTTCAGTCTTTCCGCTTCTTTGTATAGTGCTTTGGTCGTTTCATCATCTGCACAGGCACAGCCAGTACGGGGTTTGTATGTTACAGGTTCAGGAGGCGCCAGCTTTAATCAAGACCAAGTCGTGCGATTAAACTCTATTATGCCAGCTGGACGTGATGTATATCGTATAGGGGAAACAGGAATTGGTAGTATTGGATATGGGCTAGGAAACGGATTCCGTGTCGAAATTGAAGGAAACTACCGTAATAATTCTTTAAAATATCAAAATTTAGGTACCTACAAAGCATACGGTCACGGGAGCCAGCAAACCTATGGTTTTATGGCCAATGCACTGTTCGATATGGATATAGGCAATCATTATATTTTCCCTTATTTTGGCGCCGGTATAGGATATGGATGGTCGACCATGAATGGGGTGAATTTATATACGAATGATAACAGACTTACTGAAAAACTTGGAGGCACTTTTGGTAATTTTTCATACCAAGCTATTGGCGGGCTTTCGTTTCCTACCCCTTGGATTGTAGGACTTTCTTTCGTTACTGAATATCGTTTTTGGACTATGCTTGCACCCCAAAGCCATACAGCAGACGTTTGGGGTACTCAAGGAGGATATAATTCAACACACGAAGATAGATATGGTCGCGGCAACCGGGATACGACAACGTATTTTAATCATTCCCTTCTATTAGGCTTAAGGTACGAATTTAATCCTGCGCCCCCTCCGGAAACACCCGTATCTAATCCAACCCCCGAAGTGCCACATTCGAGAAATTCACAAACTTATTTAATCTTTTTCAATTGGAATAGCGCCGATTTGGATGACCGTGCCAGAGCTATTGTACGAGAGGCTGCCTTAGGATATAGTAGCGTTCAACACACGCGCATTGAGGTCAATGGCTATACAGACAATTCTGGCTCTCAAAATGAAAAAGGCAAACGGTATAATATTGAACTTTCGTTAAAACGAGCCAAAGCGATACGAGCAGAGCTTATTAAAAATGGTATTGCAGCTTCTGAAGTTGATATTCACGGCTTTGGCTCAGAAAATCCACTCAAAAAAACCTCAGAAAATACAAGAGAAGCGCAAAATCGTCGCGTAGAAATTATAATACATTAGCGTTTAAAATAGAATTTACATTTTAAATCTCAAAACAAGTGTTAGTTTAAACCCGCAAATAATGGCGTTGACAAATACCGTTCTGCAAAGGAAGGGGCTATTACTACGATCGTCTTTCCTTTGTTCTTTGTATCCGATGCCAGTTTAAGACCGGCATGCAAAGCTGCTCCAGATGAAATCCCCACAGCTATACCATCAAGGCGTGCCAACCTCCGTGCTGCACCAATGGCTTCGTTCTCAGAAACTACAAGTATTTTTTTAATCACACTTGTATCAAGAATTTTAGGTTTGAACCCAGCACCAATTCCTTGAATGCCATGAGGGCCCGGTTCTTCACCATTTAAAACCGCACTCTCAGCAGGCTCTACGCCATACATTTCGATGTTCAGATTATGTTGTTTTAAAATTTTTGCTATACCCGTAATAGTGCCGCCTGTTCCTATCCCTGCGACAACAATATCTACCTTACCTTTGGTGTCTTCCCAAATTTCTCTTCCCGTTGTTTTCTCGTGAACCAAACTATTCATTTTATTTTCAAACTGTTCTGGCATCCAACTGTGAGGAGTTGTTTTAACAATTTCTTTTGCCCTTGCTATTGCCCCCGCCATGCCTAGACTTCCCGGAGTCAGCTCCACTTCTCCATCAAGAAAGCGTATCATTCTCCTTCGCTCAATTGATGCTTTTTCAGGCATGGTAACAATTAACCGATATCCCCTAGAAGCAGCCACAAATGCCAAACCTATTCCAGTATTTCCAGAAGTGGGTTCAACAATAACGCTTTTATGAGGGATCAATTTCCCCTCTTTTTCAGCCTGCAAAACCATTGAAGCCGCAATACGATCTTTTACGGAAGCCAAAGGATTAAAACATTCCATTTTAAGAAGAATATCGGCTTGAATTTTATCAATGGCAAGCAAATTTCTTGGACGCACTAGTGGGGTTCCACCAATCGTTTCAAGGATGGAATCGTAAATTTTTCCTCTAGGTTCAGCAAAACTAAAATGATTATCATCATCTAAAAATGTTTGGGAAATTTCTTTACGCGACATTTCGGCTCGTCTCCTATAATGCAATTAGGATTCAATTTATAGTACTACTCTAGTTTGTAAATAAAATTATCTACATTATTTTATGTTATTATTAAGAATACAATAAGTAAAATTATGATAATCGTTTGCTGTTGTCAGGATTAATTTAAAGGTGGAATTATAGTATATGGTATTAAGACAAGACCGCGCCATCATCGCTGTTTTAATTATGACAGATGTCGCCTTTTATTCGAATCGGAATCATGCAATAAACGCGGCAGATATCTCGCAACGAACGAATTTACCTAAAAGAAGTATCGAGCCCATTTTACAACTTTTATCTAAAGCAAAAATTCTTACCAGTATTCGCGGCCCCCATGGGGGGTATCATCTTTCAAGGCCAAAACGATTAATTACCGTAGCAGACATTATTCAAGCCATCACTTTAGAAGAAAAAGAGAAATACCAAGAAATTTCTTCTGTATTGCACCTGCAGGTTATTAAACCTTTCTGGGAAAAAATTGATCAAAAAATTCTGACGGAATTTTCTAAAACAACCTTACAAGATTTAACAAAAACAGCAGAACAAAAAGGGATTAAAAAACCCAAACCTACCGCAATACATTTTTTCATTTAGTATCTTAAAACTCTTTAAATTTTAAGATACACAAAAACTAGTTCATATTCTTTTTCTTGGTTCTAGAAACAGCTCTTTTTCTATGGTTTCTGTTTGTTTTAGCTTTGGACGTTGATGTATCGGGTTTTGTTTCTACCACGGGTTTTGGTAAGGGAACCCCAGTGTTATCTACGGTTACACTAACACTAAGCGGCGTTTTTACTGTGTCGTCTTTGCTTATAAGTACAGCCACAAACTGGTCTGTTCCTGCATAAGCAGTCGTTGGCGTATAGCGTATATAGGTACGATTATCATAATTATAAATAAACGTTTTTCCGTGTTCTGGTAACGTGGTCACACCAAAAGATTGATAGGCCCCTTTTGGATTAGGTGTCTCTACTGTAAATTCGCACTGCCCCTCGTCACTGCGTACTTTCATTTCAGTTTTCAAACTACCATCTTGATTTTTAACAATAGGCGTTACAGTGCATACAGCGGACCGTTTATCGTATTTAAAAGGATTATTAATTTCACGATCGGGCGCTATTACTGCTGGATGCTGACAAGCTACCAAAACAAATCCGAATGTAACCGTAACTAAAGAGAATTGAAATCTCACGAATGGACCCCCATTAACTTAAACAAAATGATAAATACGATGCATAAGCATACAATTACCGCAAGCCGTTGAACACAACTTTAATACTTATCTATGATAAAATAAATAGATTTTAAAACGAACCGCAATTTATATAATTTTAAAAAATCTAATTTACGAATCGAGAATTAAAAAAACTTTTAAATAGAATTTAATAGTGTTTTTGTAATAAAATTGGCTATTTAGGTTATGACTTAAGGATAATAAGAATTAAAATTTTAAATATTGCATAATATGATATATTTGCTATACCCAAAATCTAATTACTTTATAAGTCATAAGCTTAAAGTACTATAGAGAACAAAGATTAATGTAAACGCATCTTGGTAAACAAATTTGTTTTTTGTTTTCGACCTCTATACCTTTTACCCATATCCGATTTGGAGAATTCGATGTCTCTTTTAACAAAACATGCTTTATGTGGATTAATTTTTGCTGGTCTTTTTTTTAGCAGTTCAAGTTTTGCTAGTTCAACCTGCAAGATCTCTCCTACACATCAATCGTTTAATGTTGAAGGATTGAAAAGCGAGTTAATGGTAACTGCGTTATCCTGCCAAGCCCAAGATAAATATAATGGGTTTATTGGACAGTTTAGATCCGTAATTAACGAAGAACAAGATAAACTCAAAATACTTTTTCGAAAAAATTACGGAAGAAGGGCACAAAAAGAACAAGATGACTATATAACTCAACTTGCCAACGTACAATCTTCTGAAGGGTTAAAAGCAGGAACTATATTTTGTCGCCAACGTGTTAATATGTTTGATGAAATTAAACCTCTAAAGACCGCAGAAGAATTATCTGAATACGCTGATGCTAAAAATATTATGCAACCCGCTTCGGTTGAAGTTTGCGAAGCCCCTTCGGTCGTCAAATCAAAAACAGGTCGCAAAAGACATATTACCCGACACAAGGTTGCGAAAAAACATTAAAAAATAAACAATTAGAAGTCATCGTTTTAAAGAAAATGAATGTCATCACACCGTTTTTTTATGGAATACTTTTAAATAATGAATGATTTATTTTCTTTAACTCAACAAGGCAAACCAAAAACAAACAAACAAAAAGCGCACCCATCGCAGCCTGAGGCATATAAAAAAGACAGCTATGATGCTAAGGACATTGAGGTTTTAGAAGGATTAGAACCTGTCCGTCGCAGGCCTGGCATGTATATTGGCGGAACCAACGAAACGGCTTACCATCACCTTGCAGCAGAAGTTTTGGACAACGCGATGGATGAGGCAGTAGAAGGCTTTGCGAATAAAATTGAAGTCAAACTCGAAGCGGGTAATAAACTTACTGTCCGAGACAATGGTAGAGGCATCCCCGTTGATCTTCACCCAAAATATAAAAATAAGTCCGCATTAGAAGTTATTATGACCACGCTACATGCGGGAGGAAAATTTTCGAACAAAGTTTACAATACGGCTGGAGGCCTACATGGCGTTGGTTCTTCTGTTGTTAATGCATTATCCTCTTGGATGGAGGTTGAGGTTGCACGTGATCGAACTGTATGGAAACAAACTTACTCCAAAGGGTTGCCGACTTCATCTCTTGAAAAAATGGGGGTTGTGCTTAATCGAAGAGGAACTCAAATAAGTTTTATTCCCGATAATCAAATATTTGGCGATATACATTTTGATCCTCAACGACTTTACACCCTATGCCGTTCCAAAGCCTTTTTGTTTAAAGGGGTTACAATTCTCTGGTCTTGTGAAAAACAGCTCATTGCAAACAACGCTACGCCTACAGAGGCAGTTTTGCATTTTCCAAATGGCCTAGAAGACAGTCTAAAGGAAGAAATTGAAACCGATTTTCTCATCTGTCCTATATGGTCTGAAGATGTACAGCTCCCTACTGATGCCCTAGGAAATCCTACAGGACGCATCGAATGGTCTATTGCCTGGCTTGAAAAAAGCGTACCTTCGCTTTCTTCATTTTGTAATACGATCCCGACTCCTTTAGGGGGCACGCATGAACAAGGATTAAAAAATGCTTTACTAAAAGGCATACGATCGTGGGGAGAGCAACGTTCAATTAAACGTATAGGAATTATCACTTCGGAAGACATCCTTAACTCTATTTGTGCCAAACTCTCTATTTTTATCCACACGCCTGAATTCCAAGGGCAAACAAAAGAAAAATTGAGCTCGAAAGAAACCGTTAAATTAGTTGAAACCGCTATCGGGGATAGACTTGACCATTGGTTTGCGGCCGATCCCAGTCAAGCCGATACGTTATTGTCCGCCATTCTTGAAAAAGCAGAAGAGCGATTAAAACGTAAAGAAAACAGAGATATACAAAGAAAAAGTGCAACCAAACGTTTAAGGTTACCTGGGAAACTCACAGATTGCACCCAAGAAAATTCCACTTCAACGGAAATATTTCTTGTAGAAGGAGACTCAGCAGGAGGATCCGCTAAACAAGCCAGAAACAGGGAAACGCAAGCCATTTTACCCTTAAGAGGTAAAATATTAAATGTGGCCAGTGCTTCAAACCAAAAACTTAACAATAATCAAGAATTAAAAGACCTAATCGAAGCATTAGGTTGCGGAACGGGTACGCATTTTAATATTTCCAAATTAAGATATGGTCGCATCATCATTATGACGGATGCGGATGTCGACGGAGCGCACATCGCTTCATTGCTCATGACATTTTTTTATCAAGAACTTCCTGAACTTGTAAACCAAGGTAAAATTTTTCTTGCTCAGCCTCCCCTTTATCGATTAACACAAAGCGGAAAAAATATTTACGCAATGAACGATAAGGATAAAGAGGTTAAATTAAAAAAACTTAGTCGTAATCAAGCTAAAATAGAGGTTTCACGTTTTAAAGGTCTGGGGGAAATGCCACCAAAAGATTTAAAAGAAACCACAATGGATCCAAACCATCGTATATTATTAAGAGTACTGATTGCTCAAGAAGACAGAAAAAATACAGAGTTATGCGTTTCCAATCTAATGGGGCGCCGATCAGAAATGAGGTTTCAATTTATACAACAACACGCTGAATCATTTGAAAATATAGACATTTAATTATCAATATATTCTTTAAAATCAAGGGATTAAATATATTAACATATCAAATGTTCGCTCATGTTCTTTTATTACTAACAACAATGTATGCATAAAACCTTTCCTTACCACATTGGATGAACTTACTTTATTTTAAAGCTTCTTTTAAACACGTTTAAGCACCTTTAACACCATGACCGGCCATCAATGTTGGGTTAATCAATTGATCAAATTGATTTTCCGTTAGCAATCCTGACTGAAGGGCTGCTTGTTTTAAATTTAAATTTTTGTCCCTTCCAAGGCGCGCAATTTCAGCAGCGCCATCGTAACCCACTACAGGAGCCAAAGCCGTAACCAACATCAAGGAGTGATCCACATAATATTGAATTTTCTTTTCATTTAATGTTGTTCCTTCAATTAAAAATTTTCGAAAAGATTTGCTCATATCCGCTAGCAAACGGCAAGCATGTAGAACATTTGTAACCACCATAGGTCGAGTCACGTTAAGTTGAAAATTACCTTGCAGGCCAGCCATAGCCACCGCAACGTCTAAACCGATGACATGCGTGCAAACCATAATCATAGCTTCGCATTGCGTAGGGTTGACTTTTCCAGGCATAATAGAGGATCCTGGCTCGTTATCAGGTAGATGCAATTCACCAAGGCCACAGCAAGGTCCAGAAGCTAGCCAGCGAATATCATTCGCAATTTTTATAAGAACAGTGGCAAGACCTCTGAGTGAAGCCATAATGGAAACCATTGCATCGACGCTCGATAACGCAGCAAATTTGTTGGGTGCCGTAACGAATGGGTACGAGGTCAATTTTGCAATTTTATTTGCAATGGCGTTAGAAAATCCTTTAGGTGCATTTAGGCCAGTGCCAACCGCTGTGCCACCTGCGGCTAACTTAAACAACCCCTTTTCAGCTTTTTTAATGCCACGAATACTGCATTTCAACTGATATGCCCAACCAGACCATTCTTGACCAACCGTTAAAGGTACCGCGTCTTGCAAGTGCGTTCTGCCAATTTTAACAACCTTGGACCACACTTCAGCTTTGCCTTCAATGCAGGCCACCAGTTGATTAAGTTCCGGGAAAAGATGCTTTTCCAACGCTAAGACGGTAGACACATGCATAACGGTAGGAAAACTATCATTGGACGATTGCCCCATATTCACGTGATCATTAGGATGAACTGGAATTTTACTTCCTATTTTCCCTCCAAGCAGCTGAATCGCTCTATTGGCAATCACTTCATTTACATTCATATTGGTTTGTGTGCCAGACCCCGTTTGCCAAACACATAGAGGAAAATTCTCGTCCAACCACCCTTTTTCTACTTCGAGAGAAGCCTGAATAATGGCCTTTGCTTTTGTATTATCTAAACGGCCAGCTTCCTTATTTACGCGTGCAGCAGCATTTTTGATAATACCGTATGTGTGATAAACATTTTTGGGCATTTTATCGTCGGCAATATTGAAATGATAAAGCGAACGTTGCGTTTGCGCGCCCCAGTAACGGTCAGCGGGGACTTTAATTTTACCCAGGCTATCGCTTTCTGTTCGAAAACCTCTTCTGTTAAGTCCGAGTGGAATAGAACCCTTAAAGAGTGAACGATTGACCATAAGCAATCCTTACGCAATGAGAGTTAAACCGCATTCATTATACGAAGAAAACCCTCTCAATCCAACGATTAAGAATAAAAAGCGTAAAGAGGTAAAGAGAATTAGAGAGACGATAAATTTTTAGCGAAGAGGAATTCCATCGCCTAATTCAACATGTGAAACAACAATAGGTTTCGTTGAGGAGGTCAAAAGCGGCATAGGTTGTGACCCTATAAATGAGTGCACTACAGGATTAAATACAGATAAAAAACTGATTGGATAAATACCCATCCATAAGGTAATTAAAGCTAAAGGAACTAAGATGGATAATTCTCTTAAACTAAGATCACGCATTTGAACAACTGCTGGTTTCAATACACGACCAAAAAGAATTTTTCGATAAAAGATCAGGGTATAAATCGCCCCTAAGACCATTGTCGATCCACCCAGTATAGCTATCCAAAATGAAACTTTTAAGGCGCCTATCATGATAAGCAATTCACCAACAAAAGCTCCCGTTCCAGGCAAGCCAATGTTAGCCATGATAAACACCATTGCAAGTAAAGCCAAATTGGGCATTTGCTTGGCTATACCACCAAAATCATCAATTGAGCGCGTTTTAGCCCTGTACGTTATGGCAGCAACGCATAAAAATAAAGCCGCAATAACAATACCATGGGAAATCATCTGCATTAAAGCACCGCTCATACCCTCAGCAGTAAAGGAAAATAGACCAATAGCGATTAATCCCATATGTGAAAACGAGGCATAGGCAATTGTTTTTTTTACGTCATGTTGTGAAAATGCAATAATGGCTCCATAAATAACAGCAACCACACCCAAACTCATAATGAAAATTGAAAATCGATGAGACGCTTGAGGTAGAAGAAAAATACAAAATCTTAACAAACCATAGGCACCTGCCTTAGACATAACTCCAGCCACCAAAAGAGTGGTCGGAGCAGGGCCTTCAACATACGTTCGAGGCAGCCATGCGTGCAAAGGAAACAAAGGTAATTTTACACCAAATGCTACAATAAATCCTAGCAATAGCCAGCCTTGTGCAATCGGCGAAAAATTTTGTTGCATTAAGACAGGAAGATCCGTTGTGCCGGTATACGCCCACATCCACAGAATTCCTATCAGAAGAAAAAGTGAACCGGTGAACGTAAAAAGAAAAAATTGTAACGAAGCAAAAATTCGTTTTGGTCCCCCCCAAATCCCAATCAAAAACGTGCTCGGAATCAGCGTTGTTTCGTAAAAACAATAAAAAACCACCATGTCTAACGCAGAAAATAACCCAACTAATGCCGTTTCGAGTAGTAAAACTGCAATCATATATTCGCGTATGCGATCGGTTATCATCTGCCAAGCCGCTAAAACAGCAATAAGGGTAAGCAACGTCGATAAGATAATGAAAAATAAACTAATACCATCCACACCAACGTGATAGGAAACTCCATAACCCGACAACCAAACACTTTGATAAGCAAATTGATAGCCAAGATGGGAAGGATTGAACCTATTCCAAAGTATCATGGATAGCCCGAAGACAATCACACTTGTCCATAAACCTATCCAACGGGACGCACGTGCAACCTCTTCGTAAGATCCACGCATAAGAAATATAACGAATGCTCCCAACAAGGGTAAATACGTTATCGAGGTGAGTAATACAGAATGCACGGTGTTCTCACTTTTTTAATTGAACAAGCGCTACAATAACAGATTATATACAACGTTCTAAAACAATTGCCCAGAACTGATTTCGAACTACATGAGTAAAGCTTGGGCAAGATTATGGATTAAGATCGCCCGAAAAGTTTCTCAAGATCTTGTTTGGACCATTTTAACCATGTTGGCCTTCCATGAGAACATGTCCCAGCCTTTGGGGTTAGCTCCATTTGTCTTAATAAAGAATTCATTTCTTCCGCTTTTAAGACACGACCTGCTCTCACACTGTGATGACAAGCTATGCGTGCCAATATGGCGTCTAAACGGTTATGCAGCGCGTCAGTTTCGTGGGGGCTTGCTTGTTCATCCACTTCCAATTCCTCAGCCAAATCTTTAAGTAAAAGATAGGCAGAAATTGATCCTAAGACTTGTGGCAGGGCACGGACAATAAGGGATTGACCCCCAAAAAACTCTATTTCTATCCCCAAATCCAACAAGCTTTCTTTAAAAGCTAACAAACGCGAAAGCTGACTTTCTGTAAATTCTAAAACTTCTGGTATTAAAAGCGCTTGAGAAGCTATACCATTTTCTAAATACTGCTTCCTCAAAATTTCGTGAGTTAATCTTTCATGGGCAGCATGCTGATCCACAATAACAAACTCGTTTTTTTCAGTCACGGACAAAATATATGTTTTGAAAATTTGAGCAACCGCTATCCCCAAAGTAAATCCATTTGGTGTTTGTTCAACAGATTTTATATTCATAACAGAGGAACTGCTGAGCGATTGAGCATCCCGAAATGATAGTGATTCGCCTAGATTGGATAATTGTTCTTTGGTTTCGCTATTTGCAACAGAAGATTCGTTGACACCCATAGATTGAAAAGAGGGATATTGTATAGATGCCGATTTATGTTGAAACGAATGAGGGATAACGTGCAGCGATTCTGGATGAACCCCAGCATGACCCGCCCCTATAGCAAGGCTTTTTTGTATACTTGCAATAATTAAAGAACGAACCGCTGCCTCATTAGCAAATCGCAATTCCATTTTAGCCGGATGAACATTCACGTCTATCTTATCCAAAGGAACTGACAAGAAGAGTGTAACCACAGGATGTCTTCCTCGTTCAAGAACATCTCTGTACCCCACCCTTACTGCGTTTTGCATCACAAGATCAATAACAGGGCGTTGATTAACCACAAGGACTTGCCCTGTTGTTGTAGAACGATTGACCGATGATGCCCCAATATAACCAGTTAGACGCAAGTCGTCTCTGACAAAATCTAAGGGAATAAGCTCTTCGCGTCGAACATCGGAAAAGAGTGCTAATATTCGCTCATGTTGCGATTGCATAGGTAAATTAAATATTGTTTTATCGTTCCGAATATAACAAAAAGAAACTTCGGGTCGCGCAACGGCTAATCTTTGTATCACCCCTTCACATCTTGATGTTTCGGCTCTCGAAGTTTTCAAAAATTTTCTTCGTGCAGGCGTTGAATAAAATAAATCTTTTACTGTGACTTCTGTCCCTTTTATTCCTGCAGCAGGCATGGGTTCGCCCACTTTTCCACCATTGACGCATATCTGCCAAGCTTGTGAAGCGCCTTCACATCTGGATATAATGGATAAACGCGCTACGGAACCAATAGAAGGAAGTGCTTCCCCCCGAAACCCTAACGTCGCTATATGAATTAAATCATCCTCTATTATCTTAGAAGTACAATGACGTCCAACTGCTAATTTTAACTCTTCCGGTGACATACCATACCCATCATCGGTTACTTGCACACAATCGATACCCCCATTATCCAAACGAACACAAATTCTACGCGCTCGGGCATCCAAAGCGTTTTCAATCAATTCTTTAACAACAGCAGAAGGCCGTTCAACCACCTCTCCCGCAGCGATGAGGTTAATGGTGTGTTCCGATAACTGACGTATTTTTGTAGGGGTACGGATAGATCTTTCTTGTGTCATAACAGACATCGTTGACTAATTATTTTATGTATTAAAATAAATTACTTTATTTTTTTAATGAGGTTGGCGTTGCACCTTTTTTAGGGTTGTTTCCTAAACTTAAATTGCTGTGTATACGTTCGTTTTCAGCATATCCATCCACAGCCAAATCGGAAGGCTTATTATTTTTCCAAAACATAACTTGATCAACAAAACTGTTGTCAGTTAGCATTTCATCTTGCTGAATGGGCTTTTGAGCAGATTGCGTCACTTGATCAACCAGATTGCTTTGTCCTGTGGATCCGCTGTTCTTTGACGATTCTAGAGCAACATCAGGCGACAATATTTCCAAAGTTTGTTGTCTAATCGATTCCTGTTGAGGATGGGCATTGTTATTGTCAGGGATTAATAAACTATCCGTCGGTGGCATGGACAAAGGCGAACGCGTGGTAACCGTGTATTCATCGGGCATCGAACGTTTTAATCCAATAGCACGCGACACATCATCACCAGAACAAGCGGATAAAAAAAACAATACTCCTAATAGACATCCCACTGGCTTTAAGGAATTTAGGCGTAAACGTTGTTCCATAATTCTGCCTCTTTACTCATAAATTTAATCTTGGAATACAAAGTTATTCTTGTGCGTTTTTATTTTCTTTTAGAAACAAAGCATCAAAAAGAAGAATAGCTACACCGCAAACAATAGCACTATCTGCAACATTGAAAACATACCATGACCACTGACCAATGTGGAAATGAATGAAATCAATCACTGCTCCTAAACGTATACGATCCATTACGTTACCTATTGCCCCACCAATAATCGCGCCTAAAGCTAGGGTAATCCACCATTTTTTTGTTCTTACTAACCAAAGAAATAAAAAAAATACAATACATAAAGCAAGCAAGGTAAAAAGAATAGGCGCAACGTTACCAAGCTGACTGAATAATCCAAACGTAATAGCTTTATTCCAAACCATAGTAAAATTAAGGGTTGGCATAATGGCTATTGTTCCTTTTTCTGGCAACTGGATAATGTTGATTATCCAGTATTTACTAAGTTGATCAAGAAATAAAACGATCAAGGAAATCATTAATCCTATACACGTATGTTTTACTATATAGGATTTCGCCTTAAAAAAATTCATCATCACACTTGGGGCTTAAGCGATTGTGCATGAATAACATCTGCACACCGCACACAAAGTTCGGAATGTTCTGTATCGTGGCCAACTTCCTCCAATACTTTCCAACATCGAACACATTTACGTCCCAAAGCTAAGGAAACTTTTGGAATGGCATGGGCTTTACCAGATTGTATCCCTTCGTTGGAATACATTGAACCCGTTCCAGGGTCAATAATAATATCCACATGCGACACAATTGTAAGCTCTGCCCAATCGTATTGTCCAAAAACAGCTGCCTCTGCTTCTGAGAAAGAAAGCTCTACAGAAGCTTGAAGCGACGACTTAATCAAACCAGATCTCCTAGATTCTTCGATTTCTGTTGTAATAATTCGACGTATAGCCCGCAATTGCGCCCAGCGTTCCGCCAAAGTAGAATTATACCATGATTTTGGTACGAGCGGAAATTCTTGTAAATGAACACTATTTTCCTCACCGAAACGAGCCATCCAAGCTTCTTCAGCCGTAAAACATAAAACTGGTGCCAGCCAAGTACACAAAAAACGATGAAGAATATCTAGTACTGTCCGAACAGACCGTCTTTTCAAACTCTCGGGACCATCACAATATAAAGCATCTTTGCGAATATCGAAATAAAAAGCCGATAAGTCATTCGTACAAAAATAATGTAGTGTTGGATACAACCCAACCCACTCATGGGTTTCTATTGCCTTTTGCACAGCGTGATTTAACTCTGCTAAACGATGCAATACCCATTGCTCAAGTTCTGGCAACTCTTGGTATGGAACTTTTTCTTGTTCCTTAAAACCATTTAATCCCCCAAGTATCCAACGTAACGTATTGCGTAAGCGTCTATACAACTCGCCTTGCTGTTTAAGAATTTCTTTACCAATTCTCAAATCGTCATTGGTGTCTGAATTCATTACCCACAAACGCAAGATATCGGCACCCAGTGAATCATTGACGTCTTGAGGCGCCACCACATTCCCTAAAGACTTCGACATTTTACGGCCTTGCTCATCCATAACAAAACCGTTGGTTACAATTGCCTTATAAGGAGCTATACCCCTCGTTCCAATGCATTCAAGCAAAGAAGATTGAAACCATCCTCGATGTTGATCGGAACCTTCTAAATACAAGTCGGCTGGAAAATTAAGATTGTGTTGCCCTAAAACAAAAGCATGGGTCGATCCACTCTCAAACCAAACATCAACAATATCAAAAATTTGCTCGTACTCTTCGGGATTATACGCCTCACCTAAAAACCGTGAAGCGGGTGAACTATACCATGCGTCCGCTCCTTCAACTTTGAAGGCTTCGACAATGCGGTCCATCACCTGTGCATCTCTTAAGACTTGCTTAGTCGTTTTATGAATAAATACAGCAATCGGTACTCCCCAGGCACGTTGTCTACTGATGCACCAATCTGGACGAGAGGCAACCATGCTGGTTAAGCGATTGCGAACTTGGGCCGGTACGAACACAACAGTTTTTAGAGCTTCCAACGCATGTTTTCGGATAGACCGTTGATCATCCATGGCGATAAACCACTGAGGGGTAGCACGAAAAATAACAGGGGCACGAGAACGCCAGGAATGAGGGTAAGAATGAACAAGCGAAGAGCGTGCCACTAATCCTACAAAGGCTTTACGCTCTGCATGTGCTTGATCTCTGACCAAACTTAACTGCTCGCAAACGGGATCCGCCGCTTTAAAAACATGTATCCCGGCAAATAAAGGCACATGGGATCCGTACCGACCATCGTCTTCGACCAGTTCATCAACCCCTATATGGTGCTCTTGACAAAGATAGAAATCATCTTCACCGTGAGCCGGCGCACAATGAACCAGACCCGTGCCAGCTTCCGTCGTAACAAAATCGCCTGCCAACAAGGGGACATCGTAATCATACCCTTTCCCCCTTAAAGGATGGGAAAGTAATTTACCCTTTAATTCTTCACCCTTTACGGTATGTAAGACATGATGCTTTAAAATACCCACTTGCTGGCAAAAATGTTCAATTAATTCTTTGGCGATCAAAAATTTCGCTGAGCTATAAACATGGGAATCTTCGGAAACCCTATCAACTTCTATTATTTCGTAAGTAATTTTAGGGTTGTATGCAACGGCTTTATTCGCCGGGATGGTCCAAGGCGTCGTTGTCCAAATAACTGCAGAAACCCCTTGTAGATAGTTATCGTTTTCATTTATTCCTGTGATAAAAGGAAACGCAACAAAGATCGTAACCGACGTATGATCATAATATTCGATTTCTGCTTCGGCCAACGCTGTTTTTTCAACAGGGCTCCACATAACGGGACGTAAACCGCGATACAAACTACCATTCAATAAAAACTTGCCAATTTCTCCTACGATAACGGATTCAGAAGTATAATCCATCGTGGCATAACGGTTATCCCATTCGCCTTGTACCCCTAATCGTTGAAATTCAGAAGATTGAGTGGTAAGCCATTCCTGTGCGTACTGTCGACATTCTGCACGAAATTGAAGAATAGGAACATCGTCTTTATTTTTCCCCGACTTACGGTATTTTTCCTCAATTTTCCATTCAATAGGCAGTCCGTGACAATCCCAACCGGGTATATAACGAACGATTTGACCCTGCATACGATGCGCACGATTAACCACATCCTTAATAATTTTATTTAAAGCATGACCGATATGCAAATGTCCATTGGCGTAAGGGGGGCCGTCGTGTAAAGTAAAGACCTTGCCATTTTTTGCTGAACGCTCATCCGATATTCTTTTAATCGATTCATCCAAACCTATTTTTTTCCAATGCTCCAAGATTTCGGGTTCTTTTCTTGGCAAATTCCCCCGCATGGGAAAAGAAGTTGTAGGTAAAAAAACTGTATCACGATACAGATCATTTGATTTGGATTCAGTCATAATGCCATTCTAACGGTAACAATGATAAACAAATGCGTATTTATTTCTCGTACAAAAAATTCAATGCAACGCGAAATAAATACCACAATTATAGCCAGTGAAAATAGATTATTTCTTCACATTCATCGTATCAAGAAAATATTTGCTTTGTTGAGCATCTTTCTCAATTTGCATTTTCAACGCAGCTATAGAGTTATATTTTTTTTCTTCTCGAATAAAATGATGAAAAGTGATTTTTAATAATTTCCCATAAAGATCCGCATCGAAGTCAAAAATATGCACTTCTAAGCTGCACACTGGTTGCACCCCAATAGTAGGCCGATACCCGATATTGGCCACCCCATTATAGATTGTAGCGTTGGGCAACTGAACGGTTACGGCATAAACGCCACATTTAGGTTCCAAATGATTACCAAGCGACAAATTGGCAGTTGGAAAACCAAGTGTCCTACCCCTTTGCTCCCCATGTTGAACTATATTTTCTATTGCCCATGCCCTGCCCAATAAATTTTGAGCTTCATGAGGATGACCCGTTTTTAGTAAATGACGAATACGACTAGAAGAAATTATACCGGACGAATCCGTTAAAGGCTTAACCGCAGAAAAGCCAATTTTCAGTTTCTTTAATTCAAAACCAAGGTAACGAACAGAACCTACTCTATTATTTCCAAAGGCGAATTGCTCTCCGCATACCACGTGTTTTGTATCAAGCTGATTGTGTAAAATCTTATGGATAAAATCATAACCACTTAAAGCCGCAAACTGCGCATCAAATGTATATTGAAAAATATAATCAATGCCTAAATCGGACAAAGCTTTGTTACGTTCATCAGCATTCGTTAAACGAAATTTTTTCTGATCCCTTGAAAAAAACTCTCTAGGATGCGGTTCGAATGTAACAACAGATAGACGCTTACCCTTACTATGTTGCCTTAATTGCTTAATTAAATACGCATGTCCTCGATGGACACCATCAAAATTACCTAATGCAGTAACCGAACCGTAAGCTTCGGGGGGTATGTTTTGCCCGTCCTTTAAAATAATAGTCATAAACGGTAATCGTTCTCAATTCTCAACTTGACGTCGCTCTTAAATTCAAACCGTTACTGAGGATCATTTGAGACAGGTGTTTTTTCTTTGGCTTCGTGAAACGGTTGAGGCTCTTCGTTAAAAGGAACAGAGGTTTCAGAAGGAGGAAGGGGTTTGGGTTGCGATGGGCGCACCGTAGTAGTATCCGATTCATCCTCAGCCATATTTTTTTTAAACGCTTTTATACCTTTAGCAACATCCCCCATTAAAGAGGATACTTTTGATGTACCGAAGAGAAGAAGAATAACAATCAACACAATTAGCCAATGCCAAATGCTCATAGTACCCATAATACCCTCATAACTTAACTTTTTTGATCTATCCCATGATGGATCAATTATCGCCTAAATGCAAAATTTTGATTATCAAAACAAAACGAATGAAATTATAGTCGTTTTAACACATTAGTTCCATACTTTATTTAATACTGCTAAAGTTCCAAGTGCTAGCGTGGAAGAATAAAACCATATGTTGAATATTTTCTTGAACCCATTTTATCTGTCGGTGGCCACCACACTTTCACCAAAGACCAATCGTTTTTAGAAGAGACGTCAAAAATCGGTGCTGCATGGTTGATATGCCTAGGCTGCCAATTTGCATGATCAACAAGAATACGACGTGAGTTTTCTACTTTTTCTACTACAGAAACGTGCCCTAAAGGCAGATGATGAGTTCTTCGAAACACAAGAATAGCACCCGCTTGGGGTCTTTTAGTATGAATATATTTTCCAAAGGATTGATACCACCAACTATAGGCATAACCTCTTAGATTAACCCCTGTAAGTTTTCTTGCATAAGGCGCACATTCTATCGAACTGCGTTCGTTGTTACTGCTACACGCTGAAAAAAAAAGAAATAAAATTAAACTATAAAAAATACAATGGATTGACCCGCATTGCTTACGTTTTTTAAACAGAGGCCTGCAATTCATTCATCTTCTCCTCTGCTTCCCCAAGATCCATACCCATTACTTGTTTTACTATCTCAAAGGAAAACCCTCCCCTGGACATTACATGCCAGGCTTTATGACTATTTTCCGCCATTAATGCTGTGTCGTCACGACGAAATGGACCTATTCTCCGTTTTTTAGCAAAGACTAAAGCTGCCCATAATTCTGTATCCTTTTCTCGAAAGGATAAAGTTACCTCCTCAATAATAGAAGAAGGGACACCCCTTTGAGCTAATTTTCCTTTAATTTTCTGGATAGAGTTACCAGATCGCGTTAAAGTACGCACCCTATTCATCGCAAATTGAGCATCATCAATAGCACCAACACTCTTCATCGAAAAAACAATTTGAGAAATTAAAAACGGTACTCGAGCAAGATAATCTTCAATTTCTTTATCGCTTAGACCTTCTTTTTTTACAACAAACACCCAGCGTTTCACTTTGTTATTCAAAATTCGAATTAAGTGATTTTCAGTACTACTATATTTTGCAAGATAATTAAGTGCGTATTCTTTTAGATCTGGAAAACGAGTAAAAGACATTATCTTACCTATCTTAAGTTTTCTAAAGCATTAAATGATGTTTTTGACTTTAATGAGGTTATACACTAGCCTAACAGGAAAAAATTGACTTTCACAAGACAATAGATAAATATAACTGTTTTTTCTACCCACCATATCTAATAATGAAAAGTTGCCATGATTCCCGTATTGATGCCTACGTATAACCGGACTGATCTCGCTTTTAAGCAAGGCAATGGTGTTTGGCTTTATACAGAAGACCATCGACGATTTTTAGATTTTGGTGCTGGAATTGCAACCTCTTCTTTGGGTCACAATCACCCCCATTTAACGTCTGTGATCGCCCAACAAGCCCAGGCCGTTATACATACCTCCAATATCTACCGTATTCCACAAGCAGAAAAATTAGCCAAACGATTGACCGATATCAGTTTCGCGGACAGTGTTTTCTTTTGTAATTCTGGTGCAGAGGCAAATGAAGGTTTAATAAAATTAATACGTCGTACGCAATTTAAAAATGGACACCCCGAACGTACAGATATTATATGCTTCGACCATGCGTTCCATGGTCGTACATTAACAACATTAACCGCGACCAATAATCCTAAATATCTTGAAGGGTTTGGCCCAAAAGTACCTGGCATCAAGCACGTCCCCGTCGGCGATATTGAACAATTAACGCAAGCGATTGACAGCCATACTGCAGGTTTTCTTATAGAACCTATACAAGGCGAGAGTGGTGTCAACGTTATCCCCAATGAATTTTTAAAAACGCTTCGGAAAATTTGCGAAGAAAAAGAATTGTATCTAGGATTTGATGAAATTCAATGTGGCATGGGCCGAACCGGTAAGATGTTTGCTTATCAATGGACCGATGTCGAACCCGATGTCATGTCCTTAGCAAAAGGAATAGCAGGTGGAGTTCCCATGGGAGCTTTTTTAGCTAGGGAATCTATGGCTAAACATTTAACCGCAGGAACGCATGGCTCTACCTTTGGAGGGAATGCTTTGGCGTGCGCAGCAGCCAATGCGGTCCTGGACGTAATGCTGGAACCTCCATTTCTTGAAAATGTCATTGAAGTCGGGAATTTTTTAAACACGGAGCTTCAACAATTATTGTATAAATTTCCTAATCTTTTTGAAGAGGTACGTGGTAGAGGATTAATTATCGGTTTAAAGTGCAAAATACCCCCTGTTGAACTGCAAAAAGCTGCGTTGCAACAAAATCTTTTAACCGTCTCAGCTGGAAACTATGTTCTTCGTATTGTCCCCCCCTTGATTATCACTAAAGAGGAATGCCAAGAAGGGATCAATCGTTTATCCAAAGCGGCCGAGCAACTCCTCAACACCATGGAGTTAACACAATGAGTGCTCTGCCTAATTTTGCAAACCAAAGCTCTCAACTGAACAGTTTAAAGCATTTTCTTGATCTTAAAGATTTAAGTCATAGTACACTGCGGGGAATACTCACGCTTGCCAAACAAATGAAGGCGATGCAAAAAAATCGTAAGTATCCACTGCATCCTGCCAAACCTCTGGAAGGTAAAACAGTAGCCTTAATTTTTTCAAAACCTTCAACGCGTACTAGGGTATCTTTTGAAGTTGGCACCTTCCAATTAGGGGGAAATCCCATTGTTCTGTCTACAGATTCAATGCAAATCGGTCGTGGGGAAACAATTGCGGATACGGCACGTGTTTTGTCGCGGTTCGTGGATGGTATGGTTTTACGTACAGGGTGCACCGAAGATCTTTTGGAATTAGCAAAATTTGCTTCAGTCCCTGTGATTAACGGCCTAACCCCTGCATCGCATCCCTGCCAAGTGCTTGCAGACGTCATGACCTTTGAAGAACATAAAGGCCCCATCAAAAATTGTACCATTGCCTGGCTAGGAGACGGAAACAATGTTGCCAATTCATTTATAGAAGCCGCGGCTCAGTTCGAATTTAGAATTAATTTGGCTACACCTCCGGATTTTATGCCTTCCAAAACTGTTTTAGAGTGGGCAAAGAAAAAAGGGGCAAATATTCATTTAACAACCAGCCCTTATGAGGCCGTTAAAAATGCAGATGCTGTGTTAACGGATACCTGGATCAGTATGTCCGATAGCAAAGACGGTAAACAAGCAAGATTAAAAAATTTTTCCCCTTATCAGGTTAACGAAGACTTGATGAAATTAGCAAAACCCAATGCACTTTTTATGCATTGCTTGCCTGCACATACAGGCGAAGAGGTTACCCAAGCCGTGTTTGAAGGACCCCAGTCGGTTGTCTTTGATGAGGCAGAAAATAGGCTTCATGCTCAAAAAGCTATTTTAATGTGGTCATTGTTGTCTGACGATTGGCAAACTTACGGAAATCCTTAAGCGCTATTTTTTAATCTTTCAGTCATTCTTTTCATATATTCCAAAACTGAAGGAGTAACGCTATGAACGAGCATTCTTTGTCCCCAGACAGACCTGATGTACCGAATCTTGTAGTAGCTTCGGGAATTACCCCTTTTTATTTTTCTTCAACCCGGGGGCGACTGGTAACCCTTGGTCCTCTGGCTAATGTATTAATACAACGCCATAATTATCCCTACTCTATTTCCATTTTAGGAGGCGAAGCATTAGCCCTAGTAGCAGCCTTAGCGTCTGCGTTGAAATTTCAAGGATCGTTTTCTTTACAAATAAAAGGAGAAGGTGCTTTATCTCTACTCGTTGCAGATTGTACTGAAAAAGGTGAATTACGGTTTTACGCTCGCTTTGACGAAGAAAAACTTTCATCCTTGCCTCACCATGCCACGGCTTTGCAATTATTACAAAAAGGCCTTTTTGCTTTAACCGTCGACCAAAAAAATGATAAAAAAACTTACCAAGGTATGGTGGAAATAAAAGGTAATTCTCTTTCCGAAATGGCAACGCATTATTTTGAAACCAGTGAACAATACCCTTGCTGGATACGATTGGTTTGCCAATATCATGACCACGAATGGCGTGCAAGCGCTCTGATCTTAGAAAAAATTGCTGTTGATGCGACCCCTTCTCCCTTACCTGAAAAAGACAAAGAAGAGGAATGGAACACCGCACTCATCCTAGCTCAAACAGTTACTGAAAAAGAATTACTTGAAAAAAAATTAAACAGCCAAGAACTCATTCTTCATCTATTTGGCAGTATGTCCCCCAAAATTGCAAAAGCACGGCCTGTTTCTTACGGGTGTCGCTGTTCTCGCTCTCGTTTAATGACGGTCTTACAATCCTTTAGCGAAGCGGATTTGAATAGTATGAGTGTTAAAGGGAATATTACCGTAACCTGCGAATTTTGCCATTATGATTTTGTGTTTAATAGAAAAGACCCTCATGCATAAAAAGTTTTTTTGTACTATATTTGGATTATACTTCGATAAGAGTAGTATTCTTAAATAAATTGGTGTTCAGCAAAGGGAAATAAGATGCATATTCATTCCAAACGAATTTCGTCTCGGTTAAAACTTTACGCATCGGCTTTTGTAATCGTTTGTCCTCTTGTGACCTTAACCGCTTGCTCTCATCAGCAAGAAGTGCACTTTGCACCTTTGACGTATGAGTATCTCACCCCTATCTTTTTCAACGTTGCCCAAATCTCTATTCAAAATTTTTCTGACAGTGTACATTATCCTAGAGAAGTAACTCACTTAAGCCCTGTCTTGCCTGCGTCTGCATTGGTATCTATGGCAAATACCCGTTTTAAAGCAAAAGGCTCATCAAATTTTGCAATATTCACCATTAACCGCGCTTCTCTACAAGAAGTAGGTAAAAATAGCCTTTACGGACAAATGGATGTAACGTTTGATATTTATAATTCTACCAATCAAAAAATTGCTTCAGTACAAGCGTCGGTAAACCACACCTACGATATTGATCCATCTAAAGGAAAAGCCGATAGCAGACAAAATTTGTATGAAACGACTCGACAGTTAATGCAAGATATGAACGTTGAGCTTGAATACCAAATACGCCAACATTTGGAAAATTGGCTTGTTGATGCCAGTGGGGCTCCCCTCATTGGAGCAATTAAAACTGAAAATTTAAACACACCCTCCCTTACACCAGACACCCTTCAAGACACCACCGTCAACGTGCCCAAAACACCTCCCTTGTCAAACGATGATCTAAGTGCAGTATTTCCTGCTGGCATTCCTAGCAACATTACCCCCTCCTCGTCTCAAACCCACAAGGACACCCGCGCATCGTCCTCTCAGAGCTCAAAACAAAGCAAATACCCCGTAGGTACGCTAGGGACTTTACCTCAATCTGCGTTGCCCAATGGTTATTAAATTTTATGTTAATAGGATAAATCGTATTTCTATTTAAATCCTAAATAAAGTATTGTTTATTTGCATTAATTTTTGCTGTTTTTTTTTGTGGCTAGCAAAGTCACGCACAGCAAATCATTGTCCTGTTTTGACAACTCAGAATGGCTTATATATTTTATACATTCTAAACAAAACATTTTAATAAATACGAAAATTATCGGCGAAACAAACATATTATCAACATAATATTGTAACAGAAGCTGACATCAAAAAATATTTCCGATCCTGTTACAAAATTTTTGACTGTATATTAAATTAAAAAGAATTTTTATCCTTTATGTTACCGTATGCAATGTTAAGATTTACTTTTTTGAAGGGGTAGCAAGATATTTTTTAATCAATTCAGGGGTTAAGATCTGTGGCAACACGACCGGATTGCCATTGGATGGATAGTATACATAAAATGGAACCCCTTCACGACCATGTTCTTTTAAAAAAGCACCTATATTTTCATCATAACTCGTCCAATCACCAACCATGTACGTAATGTGCTTGTCAGCAAACAGTTGGGTAACCCGTGATGAAGATAAAGCAATTTTATCGTTCATTAAACACGTCAAACACCATGTTGCCGTCAAATTGACAAATACAGGCTGATGATGGCTAAGCAATTGATTTAATTTTTCCTTTGAAAACGCTATTTTATTTTCGGCAGTTTGTATGTTTGAGGATGAAGGGTGTCGATCAAAACTGAGGTAAACGGTAAAAATCAGCATAACACCAATAAATAAGGCGAAAAGAGCCGCTGTAATCCTAAATGCGGGATAGAGCCCTTTCATTTTTAATGCTTGAATTATACCAAGAAGCCAACAAACAAAGGCCCATCCTATAAAACCACACCATAAAAGCAAAAGAGCAACAGGGTTATTATGCTGATAAACAACCCAGGAAAGCCATACGCAGCTTAGGAATAACGGAAATGCTAAAAATTGCTTCAAAAGCACCATCCACATTCCTGGACGAGGTAAAAACCGAGTTAATGGAGGGTTGCACGCTATGACAACATAGGGCAAAGCCAATCCAAGTCCCAATGCCATAAAGATTATTATACTTGCCCATAATGAGGAATTCAAAGCCCCTGCAATCGCGATTCCCATGAAGGGCGCCGTGCAAGGAGAGGCCACCACCACGGCTAATAGTCCGGAAAAAAAATCACTTATATACGTTGATGCAGAGGAATGAGTTGTATCCAACTGATAGGTAATTTGAACGTCAAAAACACCCATAAAATTCAAAGCAATAACGAACAACAGCCAAGCAGTCATTAATAAAAACGGCAACGATTGAAATTGAAATCCCCATCCCAATTGACTACCGAACGAGCGTATCAACACAAAACCGCACGCCATAATAAAAAAGCTAACTAAGATACCCAACGTATACGAAATACTGCTTTTAAAACGATTAGAAAATGGAGAGCGTTGCAATCGACTTAAAGACAAAAGTTTCATAGCAATAATAGGAAAGACACAGGGCATGAGATTAAGAATCATACCTGCTAGAAAAGCGCTTGCAACCAAAAGTAATAAACTGTTTTGTCCAGCTGCATCAGGCAATTTAGAGACATGCGCTTGGATTGCAAAGACGGAAACTTTTTTTTGCTTATGTTGCAAAAAAAGAAGCCCAGCTAACGATTCCCCTTTAGAAAAGGTTTTTGTCAATTTTAATTGCAGGGTTAAAAGATTTTTTTGTATAGAACTAGGTTGATTAGCAGCCTGATCTATTACCCCAGGGGTTTCAGGAATAAACCAAGCTTTATTAATATCCTTAATGTCTAATGGAGTTCGTTGTAACCACAACATTCCTGTTGGGGTGATATAAACTGGCCACGTAGGATGATGAGGTCTGTTCGCAAGGGCCTGTAAAATGGAATCCCTCTGGCTGGAAGCACTAAATTTTCCTTTTGGAAGGGATAAAGTAAACATTCCTTCCTGAGGAATACAAATATCATCGCAGACTAACCATTTTGCCCTTATGTTAATATCAAGTTTTGGTGATATATTCTGTAATCGAACCTTGACATAAAACGGTAAAATAACATCATTTTCATAAATATAAGACATTACTCCGTTTTCAAGTTTTTGCTGAGGTATAGGCCATTCGATAGGAGTTTTTTGAATAATATCCTCACCTTTTATTTGGACGTATAATTGGGCTGGTTCACCCGCATCCCCTGGATTTTTCCAATAGGTATGCCAGTTAGGCTGCAAATTAATCCTGAGCGCCAGCAACAATTGCCCACTACCATCGTACGTATCGCTAGCCGTAATAATACTTACCCCATCGTGGGCAGAATAGATTGTATTAGATTCTTTAGCATAGGCATTCTTTGGTAAAATGTACCCACTAACAAAGATCAGACCCACCAATAATGCTGTTGAAAGATACTTAAATTGCTGACCGCATAGAAAAATATTTCTAATTATAAAAGCCTTTAACCTGTATACCATTGTTTTACACACTCTTTAAAATGAACGCTTAGAATACATGGCTAATAACAACCTCAACACTTATTTACCTATTCAACGTATTATTCCCGATTGCCTTAAACATTTGAAAAAACAAAATAATATAATTATTGTTGCTCCACCCGGTACGGGTAAAACAAGCATCATCCCGCTTAGTTTACTCAATACCTCTTGGCGAAAAAACAGAAAAATTATTTTATTAGAGCCAAGACGTATTGCTACCCGTGCTGCAGCCTATCGTATGTCAAATTTACACCATGAAGCGGTCGGGAAATCTATCGGGTATCGAACGCGTTTTGATAAAAAAATCTGTGCATCGACAATCATAGAAGTGGTCACACACGGTTTATTTCTAAGACAGCTTATAAACGATCCTTTTTTAGAGGACGTAGCCGTAATTATTTTTGATGAAGTACATGAACGTTCCCTTAATGGTGATCTTTGTTTAACTCTATGTCGTAGCTTACAAACGCATTTAAGAGCCGATCTAAAACTTATTGCCATGTCTGCGACACCCGCATTAGATCCTTTACAAAAAATTCTAGCATGTGACGTCTTGACGTGCCACGAAACACTTCATCCCATTAACACGTACTTTAGTAGCTATGATTTGAAAAATGTTCACGAAATACCCAATGCAACAAGCCAAAAAATTTCGGAAGCCTTTATAAAAAAAGAAGGAAACCTCCTTGCTTTTCTACCCGGCGTTAGAGAAATTCAACAGACAATGCGTTTGCTCTCTCTTGACCAAGCAGAAATTATACCCCTTTATGGCGATCTTCCCACCTCAGCACAAGATATTGCATTAAGGAACATGGAAACTGACTCGCCCAGACGTGTTATTTTAGCGACCTCTATTGCTGAAACGTCTCTTACTGTACCAGGAGTACGAATTGTAATAGACAGTGGGTTCCATCGAACGCCTTTTCTAAACCCGAGTACAGGATTAAAACATTTACAAACAAAACGAATTTCGAAGGCGACGGCAAATCAACGTGCTGGACGTGCTGGACGTGAGGGAAAAGGAAACGTTTATAAACTATGGACCAAAGCAATGGATCATAGCCTTGTCCCTGAACCCACTCCTGAAATATTAAGCTCAGAATTAAGCGAGTTTATAAATCTTTGCTATACATGGACGAATAATTTAGGCATAAAATTTGAGGAGTTAATTTTTCCTGACTCGCCGTTAAAGGGCGTCATTGCATCAGCCAAATCCCTTTTAAAAATCCTTGGCGCACTTGACGACAAGGAAACAATCACCCCTTTTGGAAAAAAAATAGCTTATTTTGGTTCTCATCCACGTCTAGCGGCCATGATGCTGAGTGCATGTTCACCGCAAGAAAAACAAATGGCTGCTTCGATAGCAGCTATCCTTGAAGAACCTGATCCTTTAGAAAAGGAGGATCATTATAGCGACATAAAAGCAAGAATAGAGTGGTTATTTTCCCAATGTAAAAATCCTAGCCAACGTTCATCTTGGTTAACATTACAAACAATTTACAAAACCTATTGTCATAAAATGAACGTATCCCCTGTATCCAATCGATCGTTACAAAATGTGGATTTGGCCTATCTTATTTGCTCTGCCTTTCCGGATCGCCTAGCGCAACAACAAGTTAAGCCAGGATTTTACCGTTTGTCCGGAGGAGGGGCGGCAAGATTATCCCTTCAAGATCCTTTTACAAGTGAGAATTTACTGGCGGTTGCGAGTATATACATTCATCGTCATGCCCAAATCAAACTTGCTTATCCTATTCATGCACATACCTTAACGCGATTACTAAAAGAAAAAGCTACAACAACCACTGAATTAACCTTAGATGGAACAAAAGGAAGGGTGATAAAACATAGCACGCAGTCCATTGATCATCTTATTTTAAAAGATACAAATGAAATTGCATGTCCTGAAGAAGCATATCCTATTTTAACACGCACGGTTCAAACTCATCCAGATCACACTTTACATTGGAATGAGGACTCAAAACAATTGTTAGCACGGTGTCAAATTGCCTATAAAGACCTTAAGGAAACCGAATTTTTGATTGGCCAAAAAAGGGCTCTTATTAATACAATTGAACGTTGGTTATTCCCTTGGATGGTGGGAATAACAGCTGTTGAAGAAATCAAAAAACTTGATTTAAAAAAAATATTAGAAAGTTATTTTGGATATGATCTTTGTCGAAAACTTGATAGTTTATTACCAACACTAATCAAACTGCAACATAAAGAATTTAAAATTGATTATCTACAACCCCGCCCTACAATTTCTGCTCAGGCCAAATATTTTTATGGTATAAACAAAACGCTAGCTATCGCCAACGGTCGATTAAAATTACAATGCAATTTGCTATCGCCTGCTCATCGAACACAAGCAATTACTGATGATTTATCACGGTTTTGGAAGGATGGATGGAAAGATATGAGAAAAGATATGAAAGGCCGCTATCCCAAACATAATTGGCCAGAAGACCCCTCTTAATTCAATCATTCACTTTCACAATTAGCGTTAATTTTATAAAATGAAATTTATAAACTTTTTTTATACATCTACTGTATTTACGCTCTTCTTAAATTTAAGCTGTTTTCTCTTTATTTCCCACGCTATGGCTGCCCCTCTTACAGACAACAACGGTAAAATTGAAACCCATAGCGCAGACAAAGCCTTTGGAGAATCCAGCTCAAATGTAAAGAATCAAATTGTTATTCCTACAGCGTTGCCGATAACGGACTCAGCGCCACTCGTCCAATCTGGCCCTTTAACCTTTCATCCTTTGGTTAAAAAAGTTGTTCCAGCAGTCGTTAATATTGCAGTAAACCAAACCTTGTCTACTGACCAACAAAACAATATGAAAATTCCGCCTTCTTTAAAAGGAACCCCTTTTGAAAAAGAATTTAGAAAAAAACAACTTGAGTTAAACCAAAAGATTACCGACGCTGGCTCAGGTTTTATTATCGACCCTAGTGGTATTATTGTCACCAATACGCATGTTGTCGGTCAATCCGATGATATTGTTGTCTCGCTTACGGACGGCAGGCAGCTTCCTGCTACTATTATTGGGAGCGATTCACTCACCGACATTGCAGTAATAAAAGTACAAAGTGATCAACCTCTACCTTATGTTCTATGGGGAGATAGCCGAAAAGTAGAAGTCGGTGACTGGATTGTTGCTGCCGGTAACCCCTTTGGTCTGGGATCTTCAGTGACCGCAGGGATTGTTTCTGCTCGCGGAAGAGACATTGGGTCAGGTCCCTTTGATGACTTCTTGCAACTGGATGCCCCCATGAATCCTGGCAATTCAGGTGGACCTTCTTTTAACCTTGCTGGACAAGTTGTTGCGTTAAATACAGCCATCGTTTCCCCGACCGGAAGCTCTGTGGGAATAGGATTTGGTATCCCTTCAGAAATCGTAGCTCCTATTGTTAGGCAATTGTGTAAAACCGGATATATTGATCGAGGATGGTTGGGCGTTACTTTGGATGACAGCGGCAAATCCCCTGGAGTAAAAATTATAGAAATTGATAAAAACGGTCCTGCTTTTAAAGCAAAAATAAGGGCTGGTGATCGAGTAGAAAAAATAGATGACCAACCTATTGATACCGCCCGTACTTTTATCAAAACCGTCGCCATTGCTCATCCAGGCACCAAGCTTAACTTAAAAATTAAACGCAACGGTCGTTATATAACGATCGACGTTTTAGTTGGGCACCGCCCTAAAAATCTGGACAATTAAAAAACATATCCTTCGTTCTTTGTTCGTACTCAGTTGGATTGAACAATCTCTTATAAAAAGTAATTACCCTTTGTGTAAAGTTACGCTATCTAGTTTTGATATAATTATTACACTGCAACTTTTTCATTAAACAACATTGCGGTAAATCCTTGATTTTTTTTATTAACTCATTAAAAGCAACAAAGATTTAATAAAACGTTCAATGTGAATTTAATCTCTTGAAAATAAGAATCATAAAACCACATTTTACTTATTAAATTCTAATCCTATTTATTTTTACTTTTAATTTTTTCGACTAAACGAAAAATTTAGCTTAATTGGGGATAATTCTATGCATGGTTATTTAAAAAAATCATTGTACGAACCACAAATTACTTATTTGAAACGTGCATTAACCGTTTCATGTCTTTCTTTTGGTCTTATGTATGCATGGATGTCCTATGGATTTGCTAATGCAACAACCCCTGTAAATAACAATACCAATGATGTAAATCCTAACTCAACGGTAAATGTTCTTGCAGATCAGCTGTACGTAGGTTCTCTACTTTCTCCTTCAGGCGCCGTTACCAAAGCGGGTGACCTTATGGTTGAATCTTATTTCCAGACGGCCATTAGTCGAGGCGACTATCTTCCCGATGGCCGTGTCCGTAGTAATAAATATCGCACCAACACCGCAGACAGTTTTTTCCTCGTGAAATATGGATTCACCGATAAATTGTCCATTCAGCTTACCCCGCAAATCAATTATTATTGGAATGGACAAACCACGGCCAGCAGCGTTCACTTCGCGGATTTTCCTGTAGAATTACAATATCGTCTTATTGATCAAATTGACTCTATTTATCAACCCAGTCTTAACGCTTATCTTGGTATGAATTTCCCAACCGGTGACTTTAACGACCTTGGTCGAGATCTTGATGCAACTGGTCAAGGTGTATATTCTTTACGCTTTGGTCTTATGTCACAAGCAGCCTACAATGTATTTGGAAAAGCGCTTCGTATACGTGCTTGGGGTGTGGCTAGACAACCTCTCGGTTCAACCAATTTAAAAAATATTACCAGTTACGGTACTGGAGAAGGCTACGACGGGAATGCGAGACTAGGGATGTTTGGGAATACCGGTTTCTCTCTTGAATACGGACTTAGCCGTAAATGGCTTCTTGCGTTTGATTTCCAATACGATTGGGCAAGAGGTACACGTATGAGAGGCGCCTACTATGGTAAAAATACTCAACGCAGTGTCAATGGTGCTTCGCATGATATACAAATTGCCCCCGCCGTTGAATATAACTTTAACCCTATGATTGGTCTTATTGTAGGTACAGCACTTACGGTTGACGGGCATAATACTAACGATTTCGTACAACCACAATTCGCCGTTAACTTTAATTTCTAAAAATACAACCGCTAATACAATTAACGAAAATACAGTTTATATTTGTTACGCTGTATTTTCCTTAGATTTATTGTTTTATTATCCAAACACACTAATTGTATTAAACTATATATTTCAATTTTGTTAATCGTCCATTACGAATAATAACAATTGCGTTTTGTCTAAATTTTCTTGCCAAATATATTGCTTTGGCAGGATTAATAGCAACCAAAAACAAAGGTTCACTTTTGTTATTTAAAGATCCTTTCCCTTCATAATATTCATAGCGAACGAGATAGTCTGCCAACACTCCCATCTGACGTTTATTCCAACCTTCCGGTTTTAAACGACCTCCTGGGTTATAAGCACTTAACATAACCAAAAACTGATTACATAAATGTTTCGGTATTCCTTTTGGAAACCGATTAATGCCTGTTGTTACTGTTCCTCCTTGATAGAAACTATGCATATAGGCAAAATGTATTTTGGGTGTTGGTGGTAAAATAAACGTCAAAAGTGTTAAGTTTCGTAACTATCGGTAGAACCAAAATCCGAATTGCGATGTACTTGCACAGAAAGCAACAATCCGAATCCAAACATAACGGTCAACATTGCTGACCCCCCATAAGAAACCATCGGTAAAGGCACACCCCCTACGGGTATAGCTCCCATAACCATAGAAAGATTTACAACACAGTATAAAAAAAAATTCATTGTCAATCCTAAAGACAATAAGCGACCAAATTGACATTTCGAACGCATCGTAATGATCATCCCCATAACAACAATACTTAAAAGCAATAAAATAACCATACTCCCCCCGACAAATCCCCATTCCTCTGCAATCATGGTAAATATAAAATCCGTTTGCTTTTCAGGGAGAAAATTTAACTGACCTTGGGTACCGTGCAAAAACCCCTGCCCCCACATTCCCCCCGAACCAAGTGCGATTTTGGATTGAATAATATTGTAACCCGCCCCAAGAGGATCGCTTTCGGGATGTAAAAAGGTAGTTATTCTGGCTTTTTGGTAATCATGCAGATGACTATAAGCAAGTTTAAAAAGAAAAGGTAAAGGAAAAATTAATAAAAATATCTGCCAATATCGCATTCCAGCAGCAAAAAAAATCGAAGCCCCAATACAACCAATAATGACAGCCGTTCCTAAATTAGGCTGCTTTAACACAAGCAATACAGGGAGTATAACTAAGATAGAGGGGACAATAAGCCTTAAAGGATTAGCAATCTGCTTCCAACTCATTTTATGAAACCAAGAAGATAATAAAATGATGAGTCCGATTTTCATAAATTCCGAAGGTTGCAAAGCCATGCCACCCACAACAAGCCAGCGTTCTGCCCCTTTACCGACATGCCCCATATACAACACCGCAAGCAAGGAAACAATTCCCAACAAATAAAACGGCCAAGCCAATTTAGCAATAAAACGTAATGGTGTAATCGCAACCCCGATCATAAGCACAAAACCCACGCAAAACCTTATTAACTGTGGGCGAGCATAAGGATACGGCGATCCACCAGCCGCAGAGTATAAAGCCATATACCCAACACCTGCCAATATCGAAACCAAAATTACGCATAACCAATTTATACGCCAAAGTTTGCTTAACAGTTTAAATCTAGGTTCAGTTCGGATAAGACGTTTTTCAAAAATCATTATTTTAAAAACCTAGTTTTTCAATTTTTCGTTAACTTGTCAGAACTTGATAAAAGGCTTTCTGTCTTATTGGCAGGATCACGTTGGAGCGTCTTTAACATTATGTCCCGTGCTAAGGGAGCAGCAACCGAAGCCGCTGCGTTGCCATGCTCAACAATAACCGATAGGGCATATTGAGGGTTATCATAAGGAGCAAAACACATAAATAAAGCATGTGGCCTAAACTTCCAAGGCAAACTTGCCGAATTAAAATGTCCACTTTCTCGCATGGCTCTTGAAACTCTTGTTACTTGAGCCGTTCCAGTTTTCCCCGCAAGAACCATCCCATTGTAATCAAGTTTTGCTTTGATCCCTGATCCCCTTGGCTCATTCACAACCGCATACATACCGGACCGTATGAAATTTAAATAATTGGACGCAATACTTAACGGTTGCCAATGATTTTTAGTAGACGAGATCGAAAGATAAGTATCTCTTTTTCGAACAAGATGAGGTTGAATAGCTAGACCCGAAGCTATGCGTGCGACGTAAGTAGCTAACTGTAAAGGAGAAACTTGAACATATCCTTGGCCAATACCGCTGACAATGGTATCCCCCACATTCCAATGATGCCCTTTATTTTCTCTCCATTTTCTAGTAGGTATCAATCCCGCTTTTACATGCGTTAATTCGATTTCTGGGGCAACGCCCAACCCGAGTTTTTGACACGTTTTAAAAATAGCATCCATACCGGTTCGTCTAGCGGTTTCATAAAAAAACACGTCGCAAGAATACTTGATCGCTTCGTGTAAATTTATTGAACCATGGCCATAACGGTTCCAACAATGAAAACGTGTACCACCATAATCGTAATAGCCTGGACAATTAATACGGTCGTTTTCATTAATTGTTTTCGCTTCCAATGCAGCCAAAGCCACAGCAGGCTTAAACGTTGACCCTGGTGGATAAAGTCCTGCAACCGCTTTATTTGTCAGCGGTTTACGCTCATCCTCCATCCACGCTTTCCACTGCGAATGGCTAACACCGCTATCAAAAAGCGAAGGATCAAAAGAAGGATTGCTAGTCATGGCCATTACCTCACCCGTTTTACAATCTAAAATGGCAACACTGGCACTTGCGTCCCCCAAGAGATCAGACACATCTTTTTGTAAATTTACATCAATGGTTAATTCAATAGACTGACCTTGTACACTTTCTTTGCGTCCAATCGTTGATACCACCCGTCCAATAGAATCCACCTCGACTTCCATCTCTCCAGCAGTCCCACGTAAAACATCATCCTGTGTTTGCTCTATACCCGCTCTGCCAACGCGTATACCAGGAAGCGCAAGAATTGGATTTTCAGCAACCTCTTTTTCATTAGGCGGTGCTATATAACCAATGGAATGGGCGAGCAGACCCCCTGTCTCGTAAATTCTTTTAGTGCCTATATCAATGACCACTCCAGGTAATGTAGGGGAATTAACCTCGATAATAGCCATTTCTTCCCATGACAAAAAATCTTTTAACAACGTGGGAATAAAACGTCTTTGATGGTCCAATCCCCATTGAATGCGTGCGTTATCATGCTCGTTTAAAGCAATTAAACTGGAAAATCGCAGCAAAGTCTGCGCTACATCGTTGGTTTCTTCTGGAATGAGCAACGCTCGCCAGTTTATTTTATTACTGGCCACTACTTGACCAAAACGATCCGTTATTCTACCTCGGGGAGGGGTCAACAATCGTTTGCTTACAAGATTTTTTCGAGCTAGTTTACTGAATCTTTTGCCTTCAACGATCTGCAAATGATAAAGACGATCAATAAGTGCCCCTATCAAAGCAATCTGTCCTAGCAACATAAAAAGTGCGCGGCGAAAAAACACTTTTCCTGTAAAGTGATTTTCTTTATCCGATATATTATGATGAAAGAAATTTTTATTCATACAGATTTTTTAATTTAAACTTGCTCTGGATTGGCTACTGTCCGATGAGCCCAGGTAAAAATAATAGATAATAAAGGATAAAAACCAACTGCAAAAATAATCTCAAGTAAAACTGAGTGGTAAGATAATAACTTTATACTAAAAGCAGAAACCAAAAGCCATTGCAGTGAAAAAAGTGCAACACTCACCAAAGAAAAACAAAACCAAACCGATAAAAAATTATATTTAGCCAAACGAAAACGTTGGGTAATTCCGATGCTATAAACGCTCAATAAAATAAAAATAATAACCCCAGGGGGCGAAAAATTAAGCAAATCTATTAATACCCCCAATATAAATACACCAAACGCCGGCATAGACCTAGGACGAAAAATAGACCAAAAAAATACCGAGCACATAACATAGGCAGGTAAAAGCTCATTACCGCCAGGAATATTTATAGGCATGGAAAGAAACAAAATTATAAGCACCGTCGTTCCCCACGGAACGAACGAACGAACAGAAATATCAATCTTTTGAAATTGATTTAACGTCGGTCGTATACCAGGTTTTCTTTTATGGCTAATATGTTGTCGATTAGGGTCGTTAATCATTATGGTTGCGCTTCACTAAATGAGGACTCGCAACAAAATTTCTCTTAAATTTTTTGACAGGCTTTTCGAGTCGCCCTAGCGCTTTGGGTATAACTGGATTTGAATTACCGTAATTGAAAATACGCACAATCCTTAGTTGATTTAATAACGTATAAGGAATAACAACAGCAGTATCCCGTTTTAAATAATGCACATACCCTATGGGTATCCCCGCTGGTAAGGCATTGCCTTTGTTATCTGTCGTAACCCTCTCTCCTTCGACAGGATGTTTGTCTTCGGGAAAATAAATTAATTTTGGATAAGTACTATTATCCCCTTCCATTATTGCTTGGGCTTGAGAACTATTTAAAAAAACAGGTATTTTACTTGCATCGTCATTAATGAGTAAAATGCGAGCCGAACGTTCACCAACTTCAGTCACTCTTCCCACAAACCCAAAACCACTCAAAGCAACATCACCAACGCTGACCTGGTGGATGGAATCTAAGAAAACCAGCATTGCTTTGTGATAAACGCCACTGACGTCTGCAACGACCCGAGCAGTAACAAAAGAAGGAATAGGATCAGGTATCCAATGCAATTGTTTTTTAAACATCGCATTTTCTTCAGCCAATCCCATCGCCACATAATACCAACGTTTTAACCGATCATTTTCCTCTTTTAACTGGTTATTTTTAAAAGCAAGATCCCTAACGTCTATAAAATTTTCTACCATACCATGGATACTATTAAATGGTGTTTCAACCAAAGCGTATCCAGGGGCAAGAAAATCCATTACCTTTGATCGTATGACCTCTATTATTCTTGGCTGCGTCTGGCCTAGCAGCATAATTAGAAGAGTCACCAAATAAAGAGCGGGTAGGATTAGTTTTGCTAATCCTTGTTTAATGTGAATTGATAAAGGAATCATCCTTTATAACACCTATCAAACGTGTTTATAACGTTACTACGTCAGTAAAAATTCATTATTTTAAATAGCCAATAGTTCAAAAAATCGTTTAAACCTGTTTGCCTTGACGCTTTAATAAATCTTTACAACTACAAACTCAATACATAGTGGTAAGAACGTTTCTTAACCTTTTCATTTCTTCCAAGGCCCTTCCCGTTCCCAACACTACACAATCTAAAGGATTTTCTGCAACAATAACAGGCAAACCTGTTGCTTGGCGCAAAACGTCATCGAGTCGAACTAATAAACTGCCCCCACCCGTTAACATAATTCCTTTATCAACGATATCAGCCGCTAATTCTGGAGGTGTATTTTCAAGCGCAACGGATACTGCTTCAACGATTTGAGAAACAGGTTCTGCAAGACTATCGGCGATTTGTTCTTGAGAAACTTTGACTTCTCTTGGTACTCCATTCATCAAATCCCTACCCTTTACCTCACGCCATAACCCTCCATCACCAGAAGGCCCTGCAATCGCTGCGCCAAGTTCCATTTTAATTCTTTCAGCAGAGCTTTCCCCAATGAGTAAATTGTGGTTACGCCGTATATATGCGATAATTGCGTCGTCCATTCGGTCACCCCCTACCCTCACTGAACGCGCATAAACAATGCCCCCCAAGGATATGACGGCAACTTCGGTTGTTCCTCCACCTATATCAACGATCATACTCCCCGAAGGTTCCGTTACGGGTAATCCTGCCCCTATGGCTGCAGCCATAGGTTCTTCGATAAGTTGCACACGCCGGGCACCTGCCCCTTCTGCGCTTTCTTGTATAGCACGGCGTTCCACAGCGGTTGATCCAGAAGGCACGCAAATTACAATTTGAGGGCTGGCAAACATTCGACGATTATGCACTTTATGGATGAAATGCTTAATCATTTCCTCAGCAACTTCAAAATCCGCTATAACGCCATCTCGCATAGGACGAATAGCCGTAATATTACCGGGGGTTCGCCCCACCATATTTTTGGCTTCTTCCCCTACCGCCAACACTTGTTTTTTCCCTCGAACGTCCGCAATAGCGACTACAGACGGCTCATTTAAAACGATACCACGACCTTTGACATAAACCAACGTATTGGCTGTACCAAGATCAATAGCCATGTCTGCAGACATAAAACCAAACAGACGAGAAAACATCCACTACCCCCAGCAGCAAAAATAAATTAATAACTCTAAAACTTTATAACTTATAACTTCTAAAAAATTGGTTTTTTAAATGCAATATTTGGTTGAACTGCTTTTGATTGCATTATCAATCAAAAAATTATAGAGGTTATAAACCATTTAATTCTGACTCCCAACTAATGCCGATTAGTACGCCTTAATGTTGGTAAATTAAACACTATAAAAAACTAAACTTTCAATAAAGCGTAATTTTGATTTTTGCAGTTTTAATTAGGTAAACAATAAATGATCCATAACAATTTTATAAACTATGATCATTTAAATAACTTCAACATAAACGCATTTAAGGTTAATTTCATATTTATTACGCTATTTACATACAATAATCAAAAAAAGAAATAATAACGACCAATAAAAAAACCATACTTTTGTGTAATTTACGCTATTATGATAGTATGAACAATTAAAAATCGGATCGAACGATAAGATTTTTAATCCTCGATATGATTTTGTTCGATTAATTGCTAACTACGATTTTTTAAAATCAGTTAGCCGCTTTTGGATTAAAACCACTATTTTTTCAAAACGCAGAGGACAATAAATGAAATCGAAAAACAAATTTACCTTTACAGGTATGTTACTTGCATTAGTGCTTAGCTCTTTTCTGAGTGCATGTGGCGATCCTTACAGTACTTCTGGTAGGGCGGGTAATGGCGCTTTAATCGGCGGTGGTTCAGGAGCTGCTATTGGTGCACTTGCTGGCGGCGGTGGCGGTGCAGCCATTGGCGCCGTCACTGGAGGATTGCTTGGGGCTGGTGTGGGTGCAGCGACCACCCCCAATCGTCCTAACCAAAATTATCAATATCAACAATCTAATACCAAAACTCAGTAAAACATTAGTTTGATCCTTTAACAAGCCGATAAAATGATTGAGAGGCGAGCCAGTTTGCCTCTCAATTTTATTAAAATTAAGGGTCAAAAGATTTCTTGTGCTTAGCAATAGTTTATTAAACGTAGTAGTAAGTTTTTTACTGCCAGACACTTATATTGATGTTGATTTTCCATTCAATAAGAGACTACTCCATTCATATAAACTTATTATAGCCAGCATTTAAACATCAATCTTTGCAGTTATTGTGGTATTAAAAAATATGACGCCACAATAAGAAAATAAATTTTATCGCTTGCATAAAAAACTACGCTGACCTTGCTTTTAATCAATACATTTTCAGCTTCAATGTTATTTCAAATAGTAGCAAAATTTATACTTTTGGATAAAACTTTGTCGACACATAAAACTAAAAGAATATTTTTCTCCTCTTTTATTTGTGCTCAATTGAAATAAGTTTATTAGCATTGGAACTCTTTTATAATTTGGTTAAATTTTCAAGACGTTTATATGTAATTAAATATGGGTTCCTTTGGAAAAACTTCACGCTAAGGTTGTTGTTTCCTTTTAAACGCTATTCTTTTAAAATCTTCATCTAAAATAAAAAGCAATTTTAATAGTTAGTTCAAAAAGTATAATACCCTACATACGAAGATTTTTCAGTTTATTGTTTTTCCATACCATTTTCGCAAATAATCGGCCACAATCGCCACTAACCCTAATCCGCTAACATATAAAATTGAAAAAAATCATGAAATGAGTATGGCGATTTTAACAGTTTTCAGGACTTTAGTTATTTTTGAGTAACAATGTTATTAATAAAAGGAAACATGCGATTAAATCACATATGTCAGGTTAGTTATTCTATTAGCGTATTGACTTCTCTACTCCTTATTTGAAAAGTCTATTTATTTTTTCTAGCTCTCAATACAAAAAAGTATTCTCAACACTTGCTCAAAAATCATCAGACTCACTTGTATGAATAAAATATGTTTTGGAGATTTTAAAAGTTTTTTTCTATAAATCCTCGACAAAACTCACATGTTTTCAAAAAAACATAACCAATTTATTAACAGTATAGGCATCTTTTATGTCTATTATTGCAATATACAATGCAATGAATCGAATCTGTTTGAACTTATTTTTGTTGAATCGCAGTGTGTCAATTGTACACTGTTCTACCATTTATTTTTATCGATATTCTCTTATATAAACTTAAATTTTAATTTTCATTTCGCTCCACCACTAAGATACAATGATTATAT
>NZ_CAWUGZ010000131.1:0-4040 GCF_963921845.1 Commensalibacter sp. Nvir
ACCGCAGCACTTGTTGATCCACTATTGGTTACAGTGGCTTTAGACCCAGCATCACCCGTCGTTGTCGTGCCGACCGTTACCGTTGCAGCGGCCCCAGCGGCGCCTGTATCCCCCTTTTGTCCTTTATCTCCAATAACATAGTCCTTGCTCAAAGGAGCTTTAGCAACTCCAGCAGGGGCAATGATCACCGTTACGTTGAGTTCACGTTGTTCTCCGTTTTTGGTAGTTAAGGTAAATTGGAGGATGTCTTTGTTTCCCAACGTCCCTCCCCCTAGCAAAAACCGAAACGATTTGCCAAAAATTTCAAGGTTTTCCAAGATTAACGTTGTATCACCAAGGTTAGAGGAAATGGATACAATGGAGTCATTATCCTCTAAACGCTTGTAAAATAAAATCTCGTAATAAACCTTTTCCGTTGGCGCCTTAGGCATTAAAGCAATTTCGGAATTGGACAAGTCCCCTTCAGGCACAACAATATAGTTTGCTTCTTTTTTCGAAGCATCTTTGTATATATTCATAGTAATTCTCTGGGTTATAAAAGCGTTACTTGATCTCAATATTGATGTTAAGGTTAGCATAACGAGGGCTGGGCGTTTGAATGATATCCAACCCGTTTAGCCAACATTTCGCATTCCCAATAAAGGACGTCGAGTTGCTCTTAATGAGAAGATAACTGGTGCCGCTTAGCGTTTCTTCCGTCGTTCGGTCCCCATCAACATGGACGTCCCACAAAAAAACCTGATACATCAAAAGCCCAGTTCCCACAGTGTCCATAAATAAGTTGGCGTAGGCAAAGACAAAGCCTGTAGCAAAGTCCGCATTTCCCCCCAGCAACCAATGTTGCCCACTTGAGGGAAGGGTATTGAAGATACACCCTATAAATTGATACTTTCCGCCGTTCGTTGCCCAAGCCGCGATTTGATCCAAGTTTGACTTACTCAATTCATCCACTCGATCAATGGCAAACTCAACGCCATAAAATGAGCAATAAAAATTAGGAATTAAGCCATTTATGGCATACATTTGTGTATTGGTACGCACCCAGGTTGTTCCGTTATACGTGTTAACGTAATCCCACAAAATCACGATTTTAGGCCGTGCTAATCCAACACCGCTTAAATAAGTTGGACTTAAACAAAATGACCAGGTTTCGTCTGAGTTTCTATTCTTAATATCTGTTTTTATGCTCTCGTATTTCCCCGCATCGTCGTAGGGCATAAATTTTAAATAGCGCTCTCCAATGTCTAGCTCGCCTTTAATCGCAGCCTGTTTGCCATCAGGAGACCAATAATGCGTATCCTGATCCCGCAGATAAATCGTAACATTGGCATTGCCAGGGGTGCTGCTAATGGCTTTGGCAATAGAAAAGAAAGGTTTGTCCTTGCTGCCATCGCCGGTGTCATCCTTGCCTAAGGATGGCGACACATAGCGTTTAACGCTCACAACTTGGGTCGATACTTCCAATTTACCCTCAGAATTATAATACAAATTAGACGTTAAGGAATTTGAAAGAACAGGGTATCGCACCCAGCCGTTTTGTATTTCTGAGGAAGTTATGTCGTTTTGATTAGGATCCGCTGTGTTGCCATCTTGTACATTCTGCCACAACACCCAGGGTTTGGTGGTGTCACTGGATTGGAGGATAACCCCTGATGGATACCCTCCCTTCGCATCAGATATGGATTTATCAAATGTCTTAATGCCGCCAAGATAAAGATCTTCTAGATCCAAGTTGGTGCGGGCAGTATCCACGTTGGAAAGATCAGAGAGGTTGTTGTAAGTTTTCAACAATTCCCGATCATAACGCAGCCACGGATAAACAGTTTTCCCCTCAATATATCGCCCATACAAATGAACATTATCGTCAATTAAAAGCTGTATTCCTATCCCCAACGTGCTCTTAATGCTTAACACATAAAAACGTGCATTCACTCCACTAGGTTTGTTCACAGCACCCTTTTCAAAAAAGTAGAACCCATCTGCAACCGTGTTTAAATCTATTTTACCCGTGGTATCAACGAATTGGTTGAGATCCCCACCCCCTCGCAAAAAAGCAACTTTTGCGAGTAATTCGGTTTGAGAAAGCACCACTTCCCATTGCCCTAATTGATCCGTTTGCGGATCGGAAAAATTATCGTCTACCAAAGAGCGATAAATAACAACCTCCCCTGCAGCGTTGGCAACACTGACATACGCCCCCTCCGCATACCCGGTCCCGTTATCTTGATACCATACCGGAAACGTATGCTGCTGCCATTGCATGAGATTTGCTGTGATTATATTAAACAACCCATTAAAATCCCTTCGTTCAATAGCCTTGGCATTGACGTCGCCTGAGTTGAGATCGAGTTCATAATCTCCAGTGTAACCTTGTTGAAAGTTAACCCTTCCCTGATTATCCGTAACGGGCGGAAAGGTTTTATCCCCATGATGAGCAAACGGGACGTTAATTTTGGTTGGTGTATCGGTCATGGTAAGTTCCTTTAAAATGGTATGATTACGTCATACAAAAAGCCACCGAGTTGGTGGCTTCGCAGGTTAATTTTGATAATACAAAAGATATTTAAACAGCTTTAGAAAGGGTTGGATTTAAGTTTATCGATACTCTGCCGATAATTTGAGGTATTAACCTCAGCACTTTTCTCGTATCACGAGAAATTTAGGTAAGCTGATGAAACACTTAAACTTAAAGAAAACTTAAATGGTAGACAAAAGAAATGTATGGCAACGTTCGCCAGAGCCATTCCTCACATGCCTCAAAATGTCTTTGAAGCTATAGAAAAAAAATTCAAACCTACGTAGGGAATGAGGAATAAGTTTTATGGCATCTTCTTCAAATGGCTTTTGTGTAAAACCGCGGTCTATAAACAAAATTTTGTCTGAACTATCTAGCATTCGAAATAAATTATACCCAGAAAACCCCGATTACTTGCCTATCGAGTGGTTATTAGAAAAATTAGACGGTAAAACAATTTTATTTAATCACAGCACAATAGGGCAAATAAAAATACATTGCGTTGAAGAACAATTAATGAAAGATGCATACGGTAAAACCTTCCCTCGTAATAATGAAAATAAAATAGAAATCCACATTAAAGATAGTGTGTATATTAAAGCATGTGAAAAAGATAACAGAGCACGTTTTACAATCGCTCACGAAATTGCCCACGCTTTTTTACATGGAAATGAAAAAATAACATTTAATCAAAGAATTAACAAACTGACGCCTGCTTATTGTGATTCTGAGTGGCAAGCTAATACAGGAGCAGCATTTTTACTGTTACCACCTGATAAAGTCGAAAAATTTAAAGAACCAAAACTTTGTTCCCAACACTGTGGGATCTCTATTGAAGCATCAAAAATAACAATAAAAACATATCAAAAAAAAGGATTAATTATCATTTAAAAGACACTTATAAGAGTTTTAATCTCAATCTTTTATTTTTAGTGCTGTAACACTTCTTAAAAGATTGAGATTAAATGAACCCTTAGGTTAAAGACTAACGACCTGAGTGGAAATAGCCTAATAAGGATTACAAGCTTTTAACTAAAGATCCTTATTAGCAGAGTAAATGTTAGTCTTTACCTTTAAATGAAAGGAAAAGATTATGAAACATAATCTACCCCCTATAGATAAACATTACGTGTATACAACACACGTAACTGACCCTAAAACGGGTAAGATTCGATATGCCAAAGCTTATGGCATAAGAGCCTTTAGAATTTTAGTCAAAGATTGAAATTCTGTGTGCAAGTAAGCCTATTTTAGTCTCTAAGGTAGGCTTATTTCTTTACATTTAGTACAATTTTATCACAAAATCAATCAAATTAGAAAAAAATTCTTTTTTTTCTTGCAAAAATTTTTTTAAGCAGGTTTTTCCTTAATCACTGTATACGGCACGCCTGCAAGTTGAGGGAGGAAGCCACGGGTTCGATCGGCGAGCAGGGAAAAGCCGTTGGCAGAAATGGCGAAATTCTCACCCATGACGTAGGCCATGGTATTGGCGGGTGCAGGAGTGGCGAGCGTTTCCGAGGTAGTG
>NZ_CAWUGZ010000132.1:0-5474 GCF_963921845.1 Commensalibacter sp. Nvir
CAAGGGAAAATGAAAAATTCCATAAAATTTTTAATTTCAAGGTTATCTATTATGACGGACAGAAAAAACATTTTGGGCATAGGAATTATAGGTAGTGGCTTTATGGGCAAAGCCCATGCATGGGCTTTCGGGTGCGTTGCGCACTACTTCTCTTTACAACACACACCGGTTTTAAAACTCCTGGCAGATATCCCCTTTGAAAAAGCTCAGCAAGCCGCTGAACAACTAGGATTCGAAAAAGCAACCAATGATTGGAAGGAACTTGTTCACTCGCCAGATGTTGATATCGTTTCTATTACTACTCCAAACAAATTGCATGCCGAAATGGCTTTAGAAGCCATAAAAGCTAAAAAAATAATCTATTGTGAAAAACCTTTAGCAACCAATCTTAGCGATGCTATACATATGACGCAAGCCGCTGAACAAGCGGGGATAATCACCATGGTTGGATTTAACTATTTACGTAATCCAATGATGGTAACGGCCAAAGAGATTATACAAAGCGGTGAAATTGGCGAAATTACAGGATATCGTGGAATACATTCTGAAGGGTTTATGGCAGATGCTGCCCCTTACAATTGGCGCTGTGAAAAAGACCAATTTGGAGGGGCATTAGGGGACATTGGCTCGCATGCTCTAGCCACAGCACGTTATTTACTAGGCGAGTTTGATGCCGTTTGTGGGAAGTTGGATACCCTCTATCCAACAAGAAATACTCCAGAAGGAGAAACAAAATCTGTTTTTACGGATGACCAAGTAAACGCACTTATTCATTTTGAAAACTACGATTTTACGGGTGTCCTTACTTCTTCCTGGTTAGCAACAGGCTGGCAAATGCATCATGGATTCGAAATTTCTGGATCAAAGGGATCCCTTATCTTTGATCAAGCCCGCTTTAATGAACTTAAACTCTATAAAGCCAATCAAAATGCTAATCGAAGAGGGTTTACTACGCTTACTGCTGGGCCAGAACATGGAGAATACGGTGCATTTTGCCCAGCTCCCGGCCATCAACTAGGATTTAACGACCTCAAAACATTAGAAGTAAAAAAACTGTTAGAATGCGTATCGACGGGTCGGCAAACCGACGCAAATTTTAGAGATGCATTAACAATTGTTCGGATATCTGAGGCACTTTTAAAATCTTCTAACGAAAATCGCTGGGTAAAAATCAATGAAATTCCTTGCTAATAAATTAATATAAAGGATTACTTTATCGTAATTTTATAGTAATCCATTTTTTAAACTTTATATAAATGGCCATAATAATCCAGGAACAATATGCTCACACATATGGTTTCGAACAGAAACAGATACCGAAAGCATAACCCTTAAAAATTGATCCCTAATATCTCCACTGCTGGAACTTACCCATCCAGTAACTTCTTCTAAAGTAGTGTCATTTCCGAACACAAAAGGCAAAGATGGCTCAAGAATGGTGTTATCATCATACAAATATTCTAAAGCAATTTGTTCAAAACCTTTTGCTTCAAGACAATTGGCTTCAATTCCACCCCGCAAAGGGTTGGGTGGCAAAAAACAAGCATAATAATTAGCTTGCCTATACAGACGTGATAAGGTTATTTTTGCGTCTCTTGATTTTGTAATTTTTAACATCAACCCATTATGATTAGGGACATAGTCTATAAATTTTAATCTTAAATTAGGATTATTTCTAGAACGTAAAGTAATAATATTAGGCGTTGAGGGATAGATGTATGCATCAACGATTCCAAGCCCAGAATGGATTCCATGCTCTTCAATAGCGTTGACTACCATTCCGTCTTCATCATGATACAAAGCAGTACCATGACACGTCTTTAACCTCATTACTCTTGGACTTTGTGCAGGATAGTGTCCTTTCCATTTTTTTATTATATCCAATAAACTTTTTTTTCTCAACTCCAACTCCCCTTATAAGATCAATTGCATCTTTGAATTGTTGCTCATAAATAGAGGCCATAATCTCATTTACTTTAGGCATCAACCTTAAAGGTTCTTTATCTTCAAGGTCTATTGTATTATAACCGCCCCAGCAACCTGACGTATCTGGTCTTACTTTAACCCTCTGAGTAAAATGTTCCATGCTTCGACAAATATAATGCATAACAAAAGCATCTGACCAATCAACATCTTGACTCGAACCTATTCTAGTAACTTTTGTATTATTAGGTTTGAAATAACGGTTGGGATCTATATCCTCAATCCAATGAGGGGTAATATACTTTCCCGTATGATTTTCTGGTCTAAAAAAACTTTTTATCAACTCATTAGCACCAAAAGTAGGCAACGAATGCCTTAAAAACGATTCAACCACTGCTTTCTTAGGTCTTAAAACGGTATGACCATGCCCATAAATCCTCCAATTAAAAGCAACCGCATCTGCATCTTTGAATTGGTCTAAAAACTCTGGCAACGTATCAAAATGCTTCAAATAAAGATATTCATCCGCATCCAAAAAAGCAAGCCAGTCATAATATCCCTTACATAGCTCTACGGCTTTTAAAAAACTATCCCTCTGACGTAAGTAAAACCATGATTCTTGAATGGGATCTGTCCTAAATAAACGTATATCATAACATTTAGTAGCGGCTTGCAAAATTTCCCAAGTCCCATCAGTAGAATGATCATCAAAAATAAATAACGTTTTAACGCCAAGTGCAAAATACCAGGATATCCATCCCGATATATCTGAAAATTCATTTCTAACAAACAAGGCCACAGCAACTGTTGGTAATGATTTCTCCATTATTAATTTCCTAACTTAAAAGTCATAATTTTTGAAAATTTAACTTAAAATTAGTATCTGTATTACCCAAACTCATGCCTAAATTATCATTATCGCAACTATTTCTAAATAATAATATTTTAATTCATACAGAATTCACAACAAAACAATTTTCAATAACAATTAGTTTACTTTGATATAACCAACGCCAGTATTACTTTACACTTTATTTTAATCTGTTCTTGAGAGGCATTTATGAGTAAAGCGGTTGTATTAGAACATAAAGGAAAATTGAGCATCCGTGATATTGAACTTCCTAATCAAATGGGAGAGGACGATGTTCGCATAAAAATTCACACCGTAGGAATTTGCGGCAGTGATGTTCACTATTATACACATGGTAAAATTGGTCCTTTCGTCGTCACTCAACCTATGGTGCTGGGTCATGAAGCTTCAGGAATAGTTACAGAAGTGGGAGCAAACGTAAAACATCTCAAAAAGGGTGATCGCGTTTGTATGGAACCTGGTATTCCCAATCCCCATTCCAAAGCCACAAAATTAGGAATATATAACGTAGATCCCGACGTCGTTTTTTGGGCTACTCCTCCTATTCATGGATGTTTGACCGAAAGCGTTGTCCATCCTGCTTCTTATACCTTTAAACTCCCAGATAACGTCTCTTTTGCCGAAGGCGCCTTTGTGGAGCCACTGGCGATTGGTATCCAAGCATGCGTTAAAGCCAAATTTAAACCCGGCGATGTTTGTTTAGTCGCAGGTTGTGGACCTATCGGTATATTAACAGCCCTCTCTGCGCTTGCCTCTGGTGCCAGTAAAGTTTTTATTACCGATGTGGCGGCACCAAAGCTGGAAATTGTCAAACAATACTCAGGTATTATCCCAATACATATTACGCAAGAGTCTATTATTGACACAATCCAAAAAGAATGTGGAGCCGATTGGGGCGTTGATGTCGCTTTTGAAGCTTCTGGACATCATTCCTCTTACGATACAATTTTAACCTGTATACGACCGGGGGGAACACTCGTGTTTTTGGGTTTACCTGTGGATAAAATCGATTTTGATCTTGTTACTGCCCAAAGCAAAGAAATTACAATGGAAACTGTTTTCCGTTACGCCAACGTCTATGATCGTGCGGTTAATCTTATTGCTTCAGGTAAAATTAACTTACACCCTTTAATTTCTGGAACTTATCCTTTTTCTAGAAGCATAGAGGCCTTTGAAAGAGCAGCTTCTGCTCAACCCAACGACGTAAAGTTACAAATACAACTTATGGATTAAGTTTAACTTTACACGGTATAAACAGCGTTTTAGTTCCAACGCTGTTTTTAGCACCCAAACTATGGAATAAATATAAATGATTACCCATTCATCGAAATCTCGTATGGTAATAGGTATGCCCGTTTCTCTGTTTTGGGGATATATTGCTGTAGGCCTCTTTATGACGGGAGACGGACTTGAACAAAATTTTCTTTCCCATTTTATTACCACCGATTTTGGTTTTCCCAAGGATAAATCCAGTCTTGTCTTTACGGCTTATGGCCTCACCGTAGCTATTTCCAGCTGGCTTTCGGGCGTTTTGGCTGAAACATTCGGTGCAAAAAAAATTATGATCGTTGGATCCCTTATGTGGATCATTTTACATATTGCCTTTATGCAATTTGGTATTATTTCCCATAATTATCTTCCCATTTTATTCTTTTACGGCTTACGTGGTTTCGCCTATCCTCTTTTTTTCTACGGTTTCTTCTATTGGGTCGTCAAAGAAACGCCCGATAACCAACTTGCCTCTGCGGTAGGATGGATTTGGTCCATGTTTACCATTGGCTATGGTATTTTTGGCAATCTAATTCCCATTTATATGGTTAAACATTACGGTGCTGAATGCACGTTATGGCAATCTCTCCTATGGGCAGGCGCTGGCGCTGCTATTACGATTTTTCTTTTAAAAAATAATGAAAGCAATACGCCAAATAAAAGGGTTCACTATACTTTTACTGAACGTTTAGGAACTATTACGCGTGATCTAACGCTTGTTTTTCGCAATAGGGATTTGGCCATTGCTCTTATAATAAGAGCCATTTGCAATTTTTCGTTGTTTGGTATTTTAACTGTTGTCTTACCCAATTTCTATCCTTCCTCCCATGGTGGACATTTTACCATGGAACAATGGCAAATTATCAGCGTTTTTATTTATCCAATACAACCCTTTAGCAACGTGTTATGGGGTATGATTGGGGATCGAATTGGGTGGCTTAAACAAATGCGCTGGGCGGGTTTTGTTGGATGCGGCACAGCAACTATATTGTTGTACTATATACCTATTTGGTACCCAGGAAATATATATCCAAGCATTTGTGGAATGCTCTTTTTTGCTTTGACCATTACCGCTTTCGTTCCCATGGGTGCTATTTTTCCTATGCTTGCTCCTGAGCATAAAGGTGCAGCCGTTTCCGTACAAAACTTAGGCGGAGGCTTAAGCAGTTTTGGTGGGCCTACTATTGTCTCCATCGTATACTTCCTTGGATTTGATGATTTTTTTGTTTTTATCACATTCGGCTTTTTATACTATATAGCCGCCTTTTTGACCTATTTTATACGTTTAAAACAACCTGGAGTTGATTTTGAAATTGAACCAGAACTTTCTGTATGTGAATAAAATATAACACTTATGCAGTTAAATTAATAATTACAAACTCATTAAATTAAGTTTGTAATTATCTACACC
>NZ_CAWUGZ010000133.1:0-4415 GCF_963921845.1 Commensalibacter sp. Nvir
CACTTAAACTTATTTTAGGCATGAGAATGTCCTCCTGCGCTGTGTACACAGCGCTCGGTTGTTAGTGTGATAATATTGTTGGTTTTTTCTAAAATGTTTTTACTAATGAGTTCGTCGAATGCATCGTTGATTTGATCGACATTCAACTCAGTTAATTCAACAAACTGTTGAAAAGTGATCTGGTACCAGTAAGATTCTTCAGGATTTTTCTTAGAAAAGAAAATGTGACTATTAATGGTTAATAAGACTTCTTTAGCCGCTAAAGAAAGATTTTGAGAACAAACGACTTCCCAGTCGCTAAAGCGTATCTTTACAACAGGCTGATTTTTTTCTAGAGTAGCCATTGCTCACTCCTTTTAAAATTGGGCCGTTGTGAGGGGCTACGGTCTGCAAACTTTGACCCTCACAACGATTTAAAACCTTTACAAAACGACTAAATTGAACTTCAATCCACGGTCGTCTCTTTGTAATTTTTGTTTTTTTATTTTGCCTTTTGATCATTGAGTTGATTCCTTAACTTTGTGTTTTCACTGATCAATTGATCTTTCACTCGGGCGAAGCGTTCGAAGCACTGCCATAAGGTCCCTTTACAAAGAGAAAAGGAGACAAAACCTAATCGCAACTCAATAAACTCTTTCCCTTTATCCCATCCAAATCCACGCCAAGACACAGTTATAATTGCTGTAAACATTTTCTTGTTTCTCTAATTTTTTCTAAAATTTCTTTTTCTAATTCAGGGCAATCCGCCATGAGGACAATTAAATCCTGCATCCTCGGAGCGTTCTTGCCATATAACCAATTTTTAAATGTCACCATGGACCACCCACGCTTTACCGCGACTTTCTTTGCCACATTACGCACATCACCATACCGTTTTTGTATATGACGTTGCGTCATTTCAACGCACACTTCGTTCGTGATCATGGTAAAAATTTTACCCTTTTTTTGACTAAAACTTTTCAATCCATTCCTCCATATTAATAATCGCGAGGGATTTATTAATATGAAGTAAGGAAGCTTGAATGCGATGGATTACAACGTTATTATTTTCTAAAGATTTATCTGTATTCATGCTTTCCCCTTTCCTCTCAATATTGTGAAAAAAAAGGGCAGAGTATGAAGGGAAAGGAGCTTGATCCCCTTTCCCATTTACTCCATGATCATTTTACCTAACACACACAATCATGGAGAAACTGTTATGAAAATCGATAAAAACTATGCATTTGAAATCCTTAAAAAACTAGAATTACATTTTCCAAAGTCGATCAATCTAAAAGTCCCCAATGGAATGTTTGGAAATAATCCAAGATTAACAGATGAAGATCGAAATAAAATAGATGCACATATAGAATATCTTGTTGATGAAGAACTTATACGTATCAGCTCTGGATCATATAAACTAACAAGCAAAGCAATAAACCTTTTAACGGATGGGACAGATATGGAAACATGGATTAAAAAACATCAATAGTATTCACAAAATAGGTGAGCTGCTCCTCTGGAGGGTTTTCAGAAAAATCTACAGCTTCATAAATGGCTTGATTATTAAAAAAAGATTTTCTTTGGAAACGAACAAAAAGTGATTTTCCTATTAATATATTTCCCCAAATAGTTTCCTCAGAATCATTAAAATTATTTTGCTTTCTGAAATCAACCACAACTATCAACTTTGAAGGTTCATTATATTTCGCGGAATCTATAAACACTTTATTGGCAACTATCACTTCACACATCCGTTCTTCCTTTTCTCTTCACAAAATATGTCTGGTCGCAATTCCTCACGAGGTATGCCCGTGATCCTCTCAACCGCTAACAGGCGTTTGACTGGTACGGTTTTCCATTTACGTACGGCAGCATGAGTAATTCCTAATGATTTACTCAACCTGAAACAACCACCAGCTTTTTGAATAATCTCTTTGACTTGCATGTTTTATTGTTACTTATGGTATCAATGAAAGTCAATAAAATTGTTTAAAAAAGAAACAACGGGTTTGAAAAAAAAACACTAATAATTTATTTATGGAAACAGCATTTAAAATCAAGCAGATTCGTGAAAAACATAAGTTAACTCAAGAAGAGTTCGCTCATATTATTGGACGCTCTCGCTCTTTAATCGCAGCATGGGAACGCGGTATAAAAGAACCAGGGAGAGAAGCTTTGAAAAAAATATCTGCTCAATTTAATGTTTCCATCGAATATATAATCGATAAAGAAAAGAATACGATTTCTACATTGGCCAAAGGAATTGAAGAAGTTACTCTGATTGAACTATTCAGGGATGCTGATGAAACCACACAACAATCAATATTACATTTGCTGTCTAATAAAAAAAAATAAAGCAATAAACCAAAAAATTAAATAACCCAAGGAGAACATTATGAATGAAATTATTGATCAAAAACTTCTAAATAAAATACTTAACATTTTTAAAGAGCATATCGATGATGAACCTGATGAAGAACATGGAGGTTTTTACCTATGGAAATATATGGATGAGAATAAAAAGAATGTGCGTCACCTTTTATATTTAGTCAACGAAGGATTCTGTAAAGTTTTGTATCAAAAAAGTAGTGAGGGAAATATTTATTTTGCAGCCCCAATGAAGCTAACCAATAAAGGAATACATTACCTTTCAAACATCAAGTAAAGTCTAATTTTAAACAACGGGAATCTGACAAAGGATAACAGGCATTATTCATTATGTCTTCTGTAACCTCAGATTCCCTAGATATCTTAGTAGCCCTATAAATAGCATTTCCAAGAATATACGTTTCAATTTCGAAAAAAACATACATGGGCATACCAAAGTCAAATACTACCCAAAATGAGCTCCCATTAAATCTGTCGATTGGGATGCTCGCGGACAACATACCACCTTTGTGGTTTTTTTTACCGCCTAGGCTTTTAGATTTTCCTAAAAAGCCATTCTCCTTTTTATGAAATTCAACATCAACCCACATATTTTTTATAAAAATTGACTTTCCAGTTTCCCAATTACATTTAAACGTCTTTTTTTCAATATCCATAACTTTATCCTTTTTAAACCGCAATCTTCGTAACTTTATATCATATCTTTAAAATAATGTTACCTAAAAAAACATTTTTCTTGATTTATAATGATACCTAAAGTAACAATACTCTCATAACACACGTTATGGGAGTTTTTGCTTTTAGGCTCCCAACTTAGAAAGGAGTTTATTATGAAATACGAATCACAAAAAAATACGTTACCTTTTACAGACTAACGTAAAACAAACATCCTATCATCTCAAAACCACCAAGGCATCAAATGATGTGCAAACCAGAAAAAGAGATCACTCAAGCAAATTTGATTGACGTGGGAGAGGTTCCCGAAAACGGTCTAAGATTATGGTCAGCGCGACTTGTATATGAAAACGCTCTAAAAGAACATGAACGATTAGATACGGCTTTACAACGTTTAAAAACAAGAGCAAGCAATTTACTCGGATGGACAATGACTTCAATGTCCATATTAATTAGCGCTTTTTCTCTCCAAGGTCGATATCATTTTTTCTTATTATTAATGTTACCTTCCCTTCTCTTAACAAGCTTTTTATGTGTTCGAGTATTACAGAGTACAGTGTTTTATGGTTACACAGTCTCCGATACTAAAATGGATGAACTGCAAAATACACTTGGAAGCGAATTAGAAATTATTGAACATTTAACCTTAGATATTAATGAATTGAATGACACAAACGCTGTAGCTTTGAAAAACGTTAGAAACTATATGCAATGGTCGTGGATAGCCTTTCTCAGCACTCCCACTCTAGGGCTAATTTTACTTATTTTTGGGAGTTTTTACAAACAAATTGATAATATTTGGGTTAGCCGGTTTTCTAGAAGTAATGATTTAGACACAAAATTAGATAAAGGTTTGGAAGAAAATTCCATCCCCTTACAGGGAAGACCATGACAATGGCCACAGCCTTAAATATTTAAATGTCAATGAACTTTATTATGTGTATAGTTATCGCATAATGCGAAATATAAGTCAATATTTAAATAACGCATAATGCTAATTAATTTTCGCATAAATATACTTTAATAGGAGTATGAAAATAGGAAATAATTTTAAAGCATATCGAAAAAGTAAAGGGATTGGACAAGCGATGATGGCTGAAATTGCCGGAGCGTCCATCACTTCAATTAGCGATTGGGAAAGAGGGCGTAATAACCCAGAATTGTCTAAACTAATTAAAGTTGCTGAATACTTTAATGATTCACTAGATAGTATTGTTTTCTTTAATAAGAATCAGGCTTCTACCCCTTCAAGGGAAGAGCGGCAATTAATCGAAAAGTTTAGAAATTCCCCTCAAAATATTCAACAGTCTATAAGGATCATGCTTAATATATAAATATATTTAACATTATCCATAATAATAGTATTGACT
>NZ_CAWUGZ010000134.1:0-2747 GCF_963921845.1 Commensalibacter sp. Nvir
GTTTAAAAGCCTCATGCGGCAATATTGCGTATCGGCCTATGAATATCTGTTTAGCGATGAAACAAAACAAGAGGAAGACAATGGGAATCCTACGGACATATGGGAAAATTTTATGCGGGATTTAAAATATTTTCCTGAAGGTCCTATTAAAAATGCGTTAAGGCAATTGCAAAAAAACAGGACTTCAAAAAAAGCCTAAACCTCTCACTTTGACGAAAAAGCACCTCTCTTAATGGCCAAAAAATAAAGGTAAAACATGAACGATTTAAAAAACGATACAATGAATTCTTTTGTGGATGGTGTGGCCAATTTCGTAACCGATATGGTGATGGACCATAGTAATACCACAACACAGATTGGTGGAATTGCGGCGGAGCGTTTGAGGAGTATTATAGAGCGTATAGAACGTTTAGAAAGGGAACGTGGAGAGTTAGCAAACGATATCAAAGATATTTACGCAGAAGCTAAATCTGCAGGGTTTGATGTAACTGTCCTTCGGCGTATTATACGTGCACGTAAACAAGAGCCTTCAGAGGTAGAAGAGCAAGAAGCATTGTTTGATACGTATAGACATGCATTGGGAATGTAATTTTAATCGCAATGCAGAAACGAAAAAAGTATATTCCCCTCCTTATTCGACAAGCAGGGGTACAGCAACGCTGGAAACGAGGGGAACTTGAGCTTGAGGAAGCCGTTGACCCTGACCATCCTCACCATAAAACCAACCGATTACGCCGTAAATGCGCTTATGACGAGATGTATGGGCGTGGGATGATCACTATTGAACAACGCAACTACGCTGAACAATATGCCATTCTCTGCGAAAAAGCCTTAGGGGCAACCCAAGACTTATACGCCAAGATAAGTTTACTCAGCGTTTCCCGCAATCGCTGGGAACCCACCCAAGCACAGCATGAGGCGTATGAAAAGCTGTTTGTTTTATGGCATGAAATTGGTAAGTACCATATTAATATTTTAAATTTAGTCATATTGGCCAATATGAATGCTACACGATTGCGAGAGTTTACTAGAAGCAATAGGCATATAAATATAGGTCAGATCATGTCTGCGTTTATTTTACTAGAACAAGCTTTTGAGAAAATTAATTAAAATTATTACTTGCTTGCTGTTACGCTTTATGTTAACATTTTGTCATACTAAAAGAATTATGTTTATATCTCTCTTTCTTATTTTATAAACTCCATTTTTAGTTAACAAAACGCATCATTTTATAGGTGCGTTTTTTACTTAAGACTTTGCTTTATAGCGGTGATAAAGTTTTAGTTTAGATGCAGTGGATAACACCTGTTTGCTTTAAAAAGTTTTGCTCATTAAATAAATAAAAATCGCCCTAAAAGAGAAAAAGGGCGGATGTATCAAGAAAAAAACCAAAAGAAAAAGTAATTTTGTCTGTTAATTTTGATAATTTTTTATTACAAAATTAATTCGATAACAATTCAAGTTTTTGGACCCACTTCGTACTACCTGATGTGCTATAACAAAACTTAACGGGCAAGTGAGATAGAAGTGCAGTTATTTCTAGTGGTTGAACCGAAGTATTAATATATGATTTATTATCTTGGTCTACTTCATTGTAATACGTCATACCTGTATCCTGTGTTGTAAAATAGAATGAACGTGCATCAGGGCTAAATCCGGTAGAACGAATATATGCTCTAACTGGGGAGGCGCCGTCTGCACACGCCAAATCTTCTGCATAACTTGCAGTATTGAATGAAGCAAAGGAAAGTAAAAGTCCTGTTAATGCAAGTGCATATTTTGTTTTAAACATGTTAAACTCCTAATTAAATTGGTCAGAAAATAGTATTTGTAAATAATTGTAGTGGGTAATCGTAATAACTCTAGAGTTGGCTATTGAGGAAGCGACCTATTTTGCGCAAGAGCTGCGACCATTGCCGGTACACACCATGCTGCAGCTGTACTATTCGGTTCAAATGCAGCGCTAATATTCGTTCCTTCGAGCAGTAAAACTGGTCGGTTATGCAACGGAATATTGTGACTTAAGGTAAAGGGATTCTCATTCGTTCTGGTATCAGCATCTACATAACCCAGGTTGGCCACTTGACCTTGAAATGTTATTTGATTAGTAGTGGGATCGCGGTAAAAGATATCAGCTCTTTCAATCTGTGAAGGTGGAATGGCACCATTAGAGACATATGCTTCTTCCTCATCCATATGTTCAATGAGCTCGGGTGATAAATCTGCGTGCTGAAACTCTGCTATGCTACGCATACTAAGAGGAACGGAATAGAAATTATCGGTGGCCCTGATATGATAAAGATAATAATGTTCTCCAGGTCGAAGTAGATCATCGATCAAAGTAGCGGGCAGATCTGCATATGCTGTCGTTGAAATAAAAGCTGAATTTCTAACAATTGCGTCGTAACGACTACTGGACCATCCCGTAACGTGATACTCAAGATTAATATTATTTCCAGATGGCTGAAAACCCCTTTGAAAAACTACATCTGGCTTTGCACTATCCGCTCGATAGACTTCTTTATGAGAAACTGCATAAGCTGAGGTTGATATAAAAGAAAAAGCTAGTAAAATGGTTAATATAAATTTCATAATTAATTACCTAAATAATGGAGTGGTAATCTATTCTCCAATTGTTATTATACCGCAGTATTCATACTTAATAAATATTAGTGATTATTAATGAATAATTAACAATTATTATGATTTTATATTATTTATTGAGTTATTATTACTTATATGAACTA
>NZ_CAWUGZ010000135.1:0-21293 GCF_963921845.1 Commensalibacter sp. Nvir
GTAGGACAAATAATCTACCATACAACCTAAAGAAAATCAATCCAAACCCTCAGGCCGTCAGTGATGATCCTTCTAAACAACTTCCTAACAATCGTCAACCACTTTCTCAAAAAAAAATAAAATAATCCCAAATTAATTAAACTTTTAAATTCTTAATTCTTATTCTCAGCATAAAGCTTAAAAAACTATAATTAATGTAATTACTTTATAAAATATCCAAAAAACTTTCCAAACTTCCTCTATATTGGTCTCAACCAACTTGTAGATACTCTTCGACTTACCTTCTTCACCACATCATTCGAGTAATTTTTAAACTAGGCCTGTAACGCTCCGAGTTACCTAAAAAAGCCTTCAAAAAAGTTATTTTTTGAAATCAACACCTGTTGTTCTAGCTCTGGATTCATTTAGAGAATCACTGAGCGCTGGAAGTCTGCATAGCTATAAAAAACAATTTAAAACTTGTTTTCAACATGAAAGCTATACGTGCCTTCATGATCAATAAAGGGAAAAATAGTGCTTCAAACTTTATCCATGATTTATTAGGTAAAAAAAACAATTTTAGGGTTAAGAAGAAGTGCTATTAATGATGGTTAGGCCGATATAACAGAAACCTTAGACGTTAACTTTTTATGACAAAAAACAATCAATTTTTTTTAAAGAAAAGATGAAGACTGTCTAGATATTTCACTATATTAACACACATTATTCAGACAAATGCTCATTAGATATAGAAGTAGCGTAGGATGTCGCGAATCCTCTATATGGTCTTCTTAGAGCAAATTTTATGTTTAGAGCTTAAAAAGGCGTAAATTATACCCAATTAGTAACATTTGAGTGCAATTTGTTTCACTGCATTCAAATTGTTGAGAAACATGTTTGAATAAAAAATAAAAAGACTTTCAAGCGTAAGTGCTTGAATGCAGGTCTCTTAGCTTTTAATTATTGTAAACTTAAAAAAGGATTGGACATTGTCATTCATTGTGTGGGTCTAGAGTAAAAATTAGAACATGCGTATTTGCATTTACAGGCGAAGATAAAATTAACCGACAGACCTTTTTAAGAAGAACACTTTTGGCGTGGCTAATCTTGTTCAGTCTTTAAACGTTCTGACAATCGCCGTCGCTAAATGTGTAAATAACGATATTAAACTATTATATGATCATGAATTTAACGTGATCTTCAGCATTGTTACTAATGATATTCCTTTCACGATTTTACTGGCATAGAGTGCCAAAATATAGAAAAAATCGTGTGAATATTGAAAGACTACTTTACTTGTATAATAAATAATAGCTGAGTAATTTAGATAAAATTAACTCCCATTACCCAACTATTTCCCTAAATAAACTTAAGTTCTTTTGTGTTGAAAAGCATAAAAACGATTTTGTTTAAGATCAAATTCGATTTCTTCCAATGTTTTCCCTTTCGTTTCCGGAATTAAGAAAATGATAAAGAGCAACGCTACAATAGAAATTAATGCATACAACCAGAAAGTATATGTGGCTCCTAAAGCGGTCACTAAACTCAGAGTAGTTAACGTTATCAACAAGTCAAAAATCCAGTGACTGAATGCCCCAAGACTTGCCCCTTTCCCTCGTACAAACAAAGGATAAATTTCTGAATTAATTAACCAAATACAAACCCCAAACCCACCACAATTCAACATCATGTAAGCTGCTAAACAAACAACAATAAGAATTTTGCCTAAGTCAGTTTGTGGACCTGCTCCCATAAATAAATATCCCATGATAATAAGGGCAACGATAGATCCTGGTATCGTCCACAATAAATAAGAACGTCTTCCTATTTTATCGACCATAATACTACCTATTACAGTCATAACAACAAGTAAAACTGTGCTAGCTCCTGTTCCCAACACAGCAGCATCGTGCGAAAAACCAGCACGCGTTAAAATAGTTGGTGCGTAATAGATCAAGGCATTGTTACCCGTAATTTGAGAAAACATAGAAATGGAAGCCCCTACAACTACAGCGGGACGAATCCAAGGCTGTGCCAAATCTTTCCAAGTGCCTTGAGGTTGATTAGCAACTTTTTCAATCTCTTCCATCTCTATACGAGCGACAGTACTACTGCCACGTATTTTTTCGAGAATAGCCATAGCCTTTGCTTCGCGGTGCTTCATCACCAACCAACGAGGACTTTCTGGTAAAAAAAACATTCCAATCAATAAAATAATTGCAGGAACTACTCCTAATGCAAACATTGAACGCCAATGATCTCCTAGAACGAAACCGCTGAAATAAGCGACGGTAATGCCAAATACAATCATAAATTGGAACAAAACGACCATTTTTCCACGATGTTGTGGGGGGGCAACTTCAGCAATATACACGGGAATAATTTGTGTTGAGCTACCCGCTGATAGCCCCAGTAAAAATCTCGAAGCAATTAAAAATTCAATACTTGGGGAATAAGCTGAAGCAATTGAGCCTATAGCGAATACAATCGCAACAAAAATTATTACATAGCGCCTGCCAAATTGATCGGAAATAGGACCTGTACCCAAACAGCCAAATAAAGCTCCGAAAACAATGGCTCCTGTAACGATTTGTTGAATAGAATTCGTCATTATAAAATGTTTGCTTAAACCCAACAAAGCTACACCGATGATGCCCGTATCGTAGCCAAACAAAAGCCCCCCTAATGCAGCGATAATCGTTATAGCGATAACTACTGCTGTGCTTTTTGGGGTATGAATATCCTTGTCAACTCGTGTTTGCATTATTCATTTCCAATACAGTTAATTTTAAATTAAATGTTTAATAGTTAATAATTGTGAAAGTATAAAATAGTGATTTGCCCTTCCCTATTGTAATAAGTTTTATACATAATCTCGAAAATTCATACTTCTAAAATAGTTTGTTGCACAATAGTCCCTTGAAGTTATATAATTATATTTGAAATAAAATCTGTTGTCGCTTTTTTTTGCTTCCTTGAACAATGTGAATTTCATATGAAAACTCATTTGGTTTGGTTTAGAAACGACTTGCGACTTCACGATAATCCAGCACTTTATGCGGCTTGTGATGATAAAAATGCTCAAGTTTTTTCCCTGTTTATTTCTACACCAGAACAATGGAAAGAACATGGGATGTCAGCAATACAAGCCTCCTTTATTCACAATAATTTGATTGAATTAAAAACCTCTTTGAAAGAATTAAATATTCCGCTTTTGTACGAACGCTGTGCTAAGTTTTCTGATTCTATTGAAATTATTCTTAATATTTGTCAAAAATACCAAGTTGATCATTTATTTTTTAATAAACAATATGAAGTCAATGAGAAGAAAAGGGATGAATTACTTTCTCAAAAACTTAGCTTGCGCTCCGTTAAAGTAAATGCATTTGAAGGGAATGTGCTGTTAACTCCTTTGAGTCTATTAAATGGCCAAAACGAGATGTATAAAGTGTTTACATCTTTTAAAAAAATATTTAAGGAACATTTTTTTTCTAGCGTTCCATCGATTTTCCCGAAACCTGAAAAGCGTAAACAAAGCAACTTCATCGAATCTGCATTAAATTCAAAAGACTTTTCACAATCTAATATAAGCTTTGCGATTGGGGAAAAGAATGCTCTTAAACAATTTTCTGAATTCTGCACAACAACTATAAAAAACTATCACATTAATAGGGATTTCCCTGCTCTTGATAAAACAAGCAGATTATCCCCCTATTTTTCGATAGGTGTACTGTCGGTAAAGTATTGTGCTCATTATCTTATAAAAAAATATCCTCACTTTTGGTTAAACGACGCAAGCGATGTATCATGCTGGTTTAATGAGCTTATATGGCGCGATTTTTACCAACATTTAATGGTTGCTTTTCCTAAATTAAGTAAGGGCAGGGCATTTGTCGAATGGACTGAAAACATAACTTGGAACAATAATAAAGATTTGTTTAACCGCTGGAAAACTGGTACTACAGGTTTTCCCATTATAGATGCTGCTATGCAGCAACTTAATCAAACGGGGTGGATGCATAATCGTTTACGTATGATTGTTGCAAGCTTTCTAGTCAAAGATTTGCTTATAAATTGGCGTTGGGGCGAACATTATTTTATGTCGAAACTTATTGACGGTGATTTGGCGGCCAACAACGGTGGATGGCAATGGGCGGCTTCAACTGGAACAGACGCAACGCCCTTTTTTCGCATTTTTAATCCACAGACTCAAGGTGAAAAATTTGATCCAAAGGGAAATTTTATTCGATATTGGATACCTGAGTTAAAAGACGTCCCCACGCAATTTATTCATCAACCTTTACTGTATAAACAAAAACACGATAGGTTATTAAATTATCCAGATCCAATTGTTGACCATAAACAAGCAAGAGGAAAAGTGCTTCAAACATTTGAAAAAGCCAAAAATAGACTCTAAAGTTAAATTTTTTTTATCACCTAACTTCTATAGCTTTTACAATATCTGTTAGCTATTTCTTTCCCGTAATTTTCTTATTTACAATAGTATAATTATTTTTCCTCAATTGCTGTGAAAACCAACCAAGTAAAAATTAAATCGCAATTTCTTCATTAAGATTATGCAGTAAGCTTAGATTATAACTTGATAACTGCATGATCTTAATCCATTTAATTTAACAAAAAACCAACATTTGCTCTATTAGATATACTGGATTAATAATCTAACATAACGCAAAAAACTGATTTTTAGTAGCCCATAAAAACTATAAAAAGGAAGCCATTTTATCTTTTGGAAATCAGCTGAATATTCTAATTTAGATTATTCAATTCATTTCCCTTAATAATGAGTCCTTTATCGTCCGCTGTAATAGGAATACGTTCTCCATCCAATATATTACCTTGTAACACAAGCTCCGCTAACTGATTTTGTAAATTACGTTGTATAACTCTTTTTAATGGACGTGCTCCATAAACAGGATCATACCCTGCATCCGCTAACCAATCGTATGCTCGCTGATCAAGAACAAGCTCTATATTTCTATCAGCAAGCAAATCTTGCAAACGACTGATCTGTATATCCACTATTTTGGACATATCGATTTTTTGCAACCGACTGAAAAGGATAATTTCATCAAGACGATTTAAAAACTCAGGTCGAAAATGAGCTCTTACTACCTTCATCACTTCCGCTTGCGCAAGGTCTACGGATTCTCCATCTGGCTGATTGGCTAAAATCTCGGAACCTAGATTACTCGTAAGAACAATCATGGTATTGCGGAAATCAACCGTTCTTCCTTGTCCATCGGTTAACCGTCCATCATCTAACACTTGCAAAAGAATATTGAAAACATCTTCGTGAGCTTTTTCTACCTCATCGAATAATATAACTTGATAAGGTCTCCTTCTAACGGCTTCGGTTAATACCCCTCCTTCTTCGTAACCTACATAACCCGGAGGTGCGCCAATCAATCTCGCCACCGAATGTCTTTCCATAAATTCACTCATATCAATTCGCAGCATAGCTTTTTCATCATCAAATAAAAATTCTGCTAATGCTTTAGTAAGCTCGGTTTTACCAACTCCTGTTGGGCCTAAAAATAAAAATGAACCTATAGGCCTATTGGGATCTTGCAATCCCGCTCGTGAACGGCGTACGGCATTTGATACGGCTTTTAAGGCGAGTTCTTGTCCCACGACACGCTTGCGCAGTTCGTCCTCCATTCGTAATAATTTTGTTCGTTCGCCTTCAAGCATCTTATCCACCGGAATTCCCGTCCAACGGGAAACAACAGAGGCAATCTCTTTATCCGTTACCGCCTGCGACACCAGTTTGTTCGAATCAGGATATTCTAAACGTTTATCTTGCAATTCCTGAATTTGTTTTTGCAAATCAGGAATAACACCGTACATTAATTGTGACGCCCGCGCCAAATTTGCTTGACGTTGAGCAATTTCAACTTCCGATTTGGCCTGATCTAATTGTTCTTGTAATTTCTGTACCGAATTCACTTGATCCTTCTCAGCATGCCAAGCCGCCGTCATGGCATTTGATTTCTCTTCCAACTGAGCAATTTCAGTCTCTAAAACCTTTAACCGTTCCTGACTTGCTGCATCATCTTCACGCTTTAAAGCTTCTCTTTCAATTTTTAACTGGATCAATCGTCTATCCAATTCGTCCAATGCCTCCGGCTTGCTATCCACCTGCATCCTCAAACGGCTAGCCGCTTCATCAACAAGATCAATTGCTTTATCTGGGAGAAAGCGATCCGTAATGTAACGATTGGATAAAGTGGCTGCAGCAACAAGAGCACTATCGGCAATACGAACCCCATGATGCAATTCATACTTTTCAGCAATACCTCTTAGAATGGATATCGTATCTGCAACCGAAGGTTCTCCTACATAAACGGATTGAAAACGACGGGCTAACGCTGCATCTTTTTCAATGTATTTTCGATATTCATCTAAAGTGGTCGCTCCGATACAATGCAAAGTCCCTCGAGCAAGTTCTGGTTTAATTAAATTTGACGCATCCATTGCCCCATCTGTGCGCCCAGCGCCCACTAACGTGTGAAGCTCATCAATAAATAAAATGATTCCACCTGATGCCAATTCCACTTCTTTAAGAACAGCTTTTAATCTTTCCTCAAATTCACCACGATACTTAGCACCCGCAACCAACGATCCAAGATCAAGAGCCAGCAATTGTTTATTTTTTAAAGCTTCTGGAACATCCCCATTGACTATTCTCAAAGCCAATCCTTCGACAATAGCCGTTTTCCCAACACCCGGCTCACCAATTAAAACAGGATTGTTTTTAGTTCGCCTTGCCAAAACTTGAACCGTTCTTCGAATTTCTTCGTCTCGACCGATTACAGGATCAAGTTTTCCTTGGCGGGCAATTTCTGTCACATCTCTGGCATATTTTTTAAGCGCATCAAAAGAAGATTCGGCATTAGCGCTATCCACTTTTCTGCCCTTGCGTATCGCTTCTATTGCTTGATTTAAAGCCTGAGCACTGACTCCGTTTTTTTGTAAAACTTGTCCTGCCGGCGTATCAGAACTAGCAATTGCTAACAACAAACGATCTTGCGCCACATAACTATCGCCTGCCTTTTTGGCCTCTTGTTCTGCCCGATCCAGTACACGTATAAATTCAGGAGTAGCCTGAGGTTGCCCCACACCTTGCCCCTGTACTTTAGGCAAAGATTGCAAACTATGTTCGACGGCAGCTTTGACCAACGCAGGGTCTCCTCCTGCTGCACGTATCAATGCAGCGGCAGCTCCTTCTTCATCATCCAAAAGCGCTTTTAATAGATGTTGGGGAGTTAATTGTTGATGAAACTCTCGAATAGCTATGGTTTGCGCAGCTTGGATGAAACCCTTTGAACGTTCGGTAAATTTTTCAATATCCATTTTTGTCCCTTTCAAGTAGGCGACAAGCCTATACAATACATAACGTCCCAAAAATAGGCGACGTCGCTTTTGCCTGTAATTTTATCAAGTCGAAAAAAATTTTTAATCTGTGAAAATAATAAGGACACTTTTATAAGTTCCTCTGAGTATTTAACTAAATTTTACTTTATTAACGAAATTAGTATACACGAAAACCAACTCAGTAAAATAATTAAAATATCAATACATCAAAACAGCTTTATACGAATGACAAGGCTCCAAAAAGATGTTAGATTGTTAAAAATGAAAATCATTCTTAACAACCCCTTTAAGAAACTCCGTTATGAATACTCTGCGTTTAGATAAATTACCTTCGGGCAAAAACAGCATTATTGAGCGTGTTGAAGACGCTAAATCCCATGATTTAATAGCTGCTCGCTTGCGTGACCTGGGATTTGTATCAGGGGAAACGGTAAAAGTCGTTGCCTGCGGTCCTTTCGGTGGCAATCCTATTGCCGTTTTAATTGGTAGTTCTCGTTTTGCACTTCGTCGTTCTGAAGCGGCAAGAATTATTATCCGCACGGACTCTTAAACATGAGCGATTCACACCAGCCTTTTTTTTCAAGAATAGCCTTGGTTGGCAATCCAAATTGCGGAAAAACAGCCTTATTTAATCAATTAACTGGCAGTCGACAAAAAGTCGCAAATTATGCAGGTGTTACTGTTGAGCGTAAAGTAGGACGTTTAATCACACCAGAAAAGCACTCCATCACGCTAATTGATTTGCCTGGGACGTATAGTCTAAGCCCTACGAGTCCTGATGAGGCCGTAACGCGCGATATGTGCATGGGAACCTATGCGAATGAAGATGCCCCAGATGCTTTAATCTGTGTGATAGATGCAACTAATCTTAGATTACATCTTCGCTTTGCTTTGGAATTATGTCGCTTAAGGCGTCCCATGATGATCGTGATGAACATGATAGACGTCGCCAATAAACAAAAGATTAACATTGATATTCAAAAATTAGAATCGCTACTAGGAATAATAGTTATTCCTAACATTGCGACCAAAAAAGATTATAGTAAAAATATTCTTGCTAAAATGGATAATTCGTTCAGATTGCCAACCATTGCTCTTGATAAAGATACCGATTTGCATGGCAAAGTTCGGCAACTGCTTAAACAATGCGTAGGTTACACACACTCAGGTTCTATCGCGTTTGACGAAAAACTTGATCGTATCGTTTTGCATCCTATTTTTGGACCCATCATTCTTATTGGGTTACTTTTTATTATGTTCCAAGCAGTTTTTTCTTGGGCACAACCTCTTATGGATGGCATTCAAGGTTTTACAACATGGTTAGGAACCATAATAGCCGGTTGGTTACCTGAAGGAGCACTTAGAAGCTTGGTTATTGACGGTATATTTGCCGGAGTCGGGACAACTATTGCGTTTCTTCCTCAGATTTTGATTTTATTTCTTTGGATATTATGCCTTGAAGAGTCTGGATACCTGCCTAGAGCAGCGTTCTTGCTTGATAAGATTATGGCTTCCGTCGGTCTTAACGGCCGATCGTTTATTCCTTTATTATCAAGCTTTGCATGTGCAATTCCTGGAATTATGGCTACACGAACTATACCAAGCGCCAGAGATCGTTTGGTTACTATCCTTATTGCACCTCTAATGACGTGCTCCGCACGCCTTCCCATTTATACATTACTTATTAGCGCCTTTATCCCACACACTTTTATTGGTTATTTTTTTAATTTGCAAGGCATTGTCCTTTTTGGACTTTATCTTCTTGGAATTATAAGTGCTTATCTCGTAGCGCTCATCCTTAGAAATAAAAGAAAAGACGAAAACACCCTTATTTTAGAATTACCCTCCTATAAAATTCCCCATTTTCGTAGTCTTGTATTTGGTCTTTGGCAAAGATTAACACTTTTTGCATCGCGCGTTGGAAATATTATTGTTACAGTGAGTGTACTCTTATGGGCTTTATCGAGCTTCCCCAAAGCTCCACACGATGCAATAAGGCCTGCAATAGACTATAGTTATGCTGGAATGGTGGGACATTGGATACAACCCCTTTTTACTCCTCTTGGTTTTAATTGGGAAATTTGTGTAGCACTTATTCTTGGAATTGCAGCTAGGGAGGTTGCAGTAACGTCCCTTGCAACCGTATATGCGGTAGCTTCTATTGATCCTGAAACCCCTACACAATTAATCAATTTTCTCTCAACCCGTTGGAGTATTGCGACCGGTTTATCCTTTTTAGTATGGTATGTGTACGCACCTCAATGCTTTTCTACGTTAGCTGTAATAAAAAAAGAAACCGCTTCTTGGAAAATAGCCTGGGCAGCTGCCACCTATTTAACTTTTTTAGCTTACATAGGCTCGCTTATTATCTGGCAAACGGCTAATTTATTCTAAAAATAGGAGAAGAAGAATATGCAAAATTTTATTGTTGCCATTGTTGTTAGTATATGTGCATTTCTATGGATTAGCCGCCTTTTCCCTAAATTGAAAACACTCCTATGGAAAGGCTTAGCTATTTTCCTTAGAATTTTACATGCGCCTAGCTCTACCCAACACTGGGCTTTGAAACATGGTTTAACTTATAAAACCACAGGATGCAGCTCTTGTGACAAATGTAATAAATGCTGTTAAATGAAAAATAGACAAAATAGAAAATAAAAAAGCATACTTTTATGAAAGTATGCTTTTCCAATACTAATCCAATTTTATCGATTTTATTACATACAAGAATTAAATCTTTACGTCATTAGTAACGATAGGTTTCAGGTTTAAAAGGACCTTGAACGTCAACACCAATATAATCTGCTTGCACTTTACTTAAGGTTGAGAGTTCAGCTCCAACTTTGGCCAAGTGTAAAGCCGCTACTTTCTCATCCAAAAATTTAGGCAACGTGTAAACTTTAGCTTGATATTTATCTTTGGAAGCGGTCCACAATTCAATTTGAGCCAGCACTTGATTGGTAAATGAAGCGGACATGACAAAAGAAGGATGACCCGTTGCATTCCCAAGGTTAACTAGTCTTCCTTCAGAAAGCAAAATAATACGTTTGTTATCGGGAAAAATAATCTCATCAACTTGTGGCTTAATATTTTCCCATTTAAAGTTACGCAGTTGATTGACTTGTATCTCTGAATCAAAATGACCAATATTACAAACAATGGCCCTATTCTTCATTGCTCGCATATGATCTAACGTAATAATATCAACGTTACCCGTACACGTTACGAAAATATCACCTCGGGAAGCAGCATGCTCCATGGTAACAACTTCATACCCTTCCATAGATGCTTGTAAAGCACAAATAGGGTCGACTTCTGTCACCAAAACCCGACAACCCGCGTTACGCAGACTTGCTGCTGAACCTTTGCCTACATCACCAAAGCCTGCAACCACAGCAACTTTACCCGACATCATAACATCAGTACCACGACGAATGGCGTCAACCAAACTTTCACGACACCCGTAAAGATTATCAAACTTTGATTTTGTTACACTATCGTTTACATTAAAAGCAGGAACCAACAACGTTCCTTTTTTTTCCATTTCTCTCAACCGATGAACACCTGTGGTGGTTTCTTCAGAAAGACCTCGTATGTCTTTGAGCATTTCTGGGTATTTTTGATGCATGATCAAGGTGAGATCCCCACCATCATCCAGAATCATATTCGGCACCCATCCATTTGGACCATGAATCGTTTGTTCAATACACCAATTAAATTCGTCTTCGTCCATACCTTTCCAAGCAAAGACCGGGATTCCAGCTGCAGCGATCGCTGCAGCAGCATGATCTTGCGTTGAAAAAATATTGCATGAGGACCAACGAACGTCTGCCCCTAATTCAACTAAAGTTTCAATTAAAACCGCCGTTTGTATAGTCATATGCAAACAACCAACGATACGAGCACCTTTTAATATTTGTTTTGTCTTGTATTCTTCACGAAGTGCCATCAAACCAGGCATTTCGCCCTCCGCGATAGAGATTTCTTTTCTTCCCCACCCAGCTAATGCAATATCTTTCACTTTAAAATCATGCTGTAAACTCATTTTTTTTCCTATCGTCAGTTAAATCTTAAATTACTTCTATGCCATAAATTTTATCGTATCAACAATAACGCATCATCGAGTAGTAAATTACAAATTATTCATTAATAAATTGGGAAACCAAATCACTGATGTGCCCTATTTCTTTTAAATTCGTACCTTTTGGGATAGATAATTTTGTATTCCCTCTAGCAATACGTTTAGGAAAAACAACTTCGTCAAATCCCAGTTTATGGGCTTCCTTAATTCTTAAATCAGCTTGTGGAACTTGCCTAATCTCACCCGATAATCCAATCTCACCGAAAAACACAGAGCCTGGCGAGGACGCCTGCTGTGTCAGCGCCGAAATTAAAGCAGCGGCAACAGCTAAGTCCGCTGCAGGTTCGGTAATTCGAAGCCCCCCCGCCATGTTTAAATAAACGTCAACGCTATTAAACCGTAACGAACACCGTGTTTCTAAAATCGCTAACAGCATGTTTAATCGAGCGCTATCCCAACCAACCACCGTACGCCTCGGAGCGGAATCGCCAAATTTTGGTGCTAACAATGCTTGTACTTCCAACAGAACAGGGCGTGTACCTTCCAAGCCAGCAAACACTGCTGAACCTGCTACATGACCGTGACGCTCGGCTAAAAACAAGGCTGAAGGATTAGAGACCTCTACCAATCCTTCATCCGTCATTGAAAAAACACCAATTTCATCGGTAGCCCCAAATCGATTTTTAGCAGCCCGTAATATACGAAATTGATGTCCTCTATCCCCTTCAAAATAAAGAACCGCATCGACCATATGTTCAAGAACTCTAGGCCCAGCCAAAGCCCCTTCTTTTGTGACATGCCCAACAAAAACCAATGAAAACTCTTTACGTTTTGCCATTCTGATTAATTCAAACGCACACGCACGGACTTGACTTACCGTCCCTGGTGCGCCGGCAATGGTATCCAACCACATTGTTTGAATCGAATCAATGACAACCAAAACAACATCCGCTTCCATTTCGAGCGTCGCTAAAATATCCGAAACATTAATACACGCTGCTAATCTTATATACTTACGTTCTTGTGAGGCCTCTAACCCGAGACGATTAGCACGTATACGAATTTGGTTAATAGACTCTTCACCAGAAATATAAAGAACGGTTAATCCTTGTTTGGATAAAGAACAGGCTGCTTGCAGTAATAAAGTAGATTTTCCAATACCTGGATCACCGCCAACCAAATTCACAGAAGACTGGACCAATCCCCCCCCTAACACACGATCAAGTTCGGGCATACCAATGAGCTGACGGCTTGGTGGAGCGCTATCCCCATCAAGTTGAGTGAACGTAATTTTTTGTCCTTGCGAGTGATCTATAACGGACAAAGGTCTATTTTCGACTTGCTGCTCTTCTTCAATCGTGTTCCATTCCCCACACGCCTCACAACGCCCCATCCATTTGGGGTATACAGAACCACAATGTTGACAGACAAAATTTTTTATCGGCTTTTTGGCCACGCGTTCCTTTTATACCTTCGTTTCTATTTTTATTGGCCCTTGCATCAAGCCATGCGTGAATTGATGTACATAAGGATTGTCCGAGGTCATTAAATCTTGAGCCTTCCCTTGCCAAATCAACTCGCCTTGATACAACATGGCCACTTGATCACCAATACGTTGTGCAGAAGCCATATCGTGTGTAATGGCAATAGCGGTTGATCCCAATGTATCTACACAGTTTTTGATTAACCCATCAATAACCGCCCCCATAATAGGGTCCAAACCCGTCGTAGGTTCATCAAACAAAATAATTTCTGGTTCTGAAACAATTGCTCTAGCAAGACCAACTCGCTTTTGCATTCCCCCTGATAATTCATCAGGATAAAGATGAGCAACTTTTAAAGGATTAAGGCCTACTAACTCAAGCCCTTTTGAAGCCTTGGCATAAATCTCGGATCGACTTAATCTTTTTCTTTTTCTCAAATGTCCATTTAACAAAGCAAACCCTACATTTTCCCATACGGGCAAACTATCGAATAGAGCGGAATTTTGGAACAACATTCCCATTTGCTCTAACTTTTCGGATCTTTGAGCATTCGGAAGTTTTGTGATATCTTGTCCATCAATTTCAATGCTACCACTATCTGGTTGCATTAGCCCAAGCAAACAACGCAACAAAACTGATTTTCCGCTCCCTGAACCTCCTACCACCACAAACGAAGTACCGGATGCTACGTCCATATTAATGTTGCGCAAAACTTGATTACTTCCAAACGCTTTGGACAAACCACGTATGCGTATTTTAGGTTTTTCAATCTGTTTCATTTTGCAAAAAAGATGTCCGTTAATAAGTAATCAAAAACTAATAAAAGTATAGAAGCTGCCACAACTGCAGAAGTGGTAGCCGCTCCAACGCCTTGCGCACCACCCCGGCTGCGATACCCATGATAACATCCCATCAAAGCAATTAAAAATCCAAACACAGCAGCCTTCACTAAACCAATCGTGATATCAATAGGTTTTATAGCATTAATAGTTGAAGCAATATAACCCTGCGAAGAAAAACCCAATTTTATAATTGAAACAGTAAATCCGCCCATAACCCCTAAAATATCCGCAATCAATACCAAAAAAGGTAAGGCCAATGTCGAGGCCAATAATCGAGGCGCCACCAAATATTTCATAGGATTAGTCGATAACGTTTTTAACGCATCAATCTGATCAGTCACACGCATCGTACCGATTTCTGCGGCCATAGCTGCTCCGACACGTCCAGCCACCATCAACCCTGCCAAAACAGGCCCCAATTCACGGGTAACCGCTAATACAACAATACTGGCAATTGCACTACTGACGTGATATTGAGCCATACCGGTATAGGATTGTAATGCAATTACTCCACCTGAAAACAAAGCCGTCAAAGCCACAACAGGAAGCGACAAATACCCAATATTTATTAAAGATTTTAAAAAAATACGCCAATAAAAAGGAGGGTAAAAAATATTGATTATTCCTCGAATGCCAAATAAGGCTAAAGCACCAGCTTCTTCAATACCACTTATGACTAATCGTCCAAACAACGCTATCCATATAAAAAATTTTTTCGATATTTGCATTTTTTCTCCTAAAAGGTATCGAAAACTTTAAGCTGTATGTAGGAAATAATGAAATTAATTGTAAATTTATACAAGGATTTCTATTTTGTTGCCATTTCGAGTGTTAACTTAAAACATCAAATTTTACTTTGTATATAAAAAAGCTAAAGTTAAGGCGCAAGATTTATTCTGACGTAAAAACCAAAAACCATCAATCAATTACTTTCTTTTAACGCAAAACATCTTTAAAAGATGTTTTATTATTTTTATATCACACTTACTTTATAGTGATCGAATTATACACACGCTACATAAAAATTATATAGGAGAAAATGGCAGTGCGTATTGCAATGATTGGTGGAGGATATGTAGGACTCGTTTCAGCAGCCTGTTTTGCTGAATTTGGTTTGCATGTCAATATTGTGGAAACAAATACAAACCGTCTAAATACCCTCAAACAGGGACAAATACCTATTTATGAACCTGGATTGGATGACCTTGTACAAAATCATTTAAAAACAAAACGCCTACAATTTTTTGACAAAATAGAAGAAGCTATTAATGAATGTGAGGCGATTTTCATTGCCGTGGGTACGCCTCCAAGAAATGGTGATGGCCATGCTGATTTGACATACGTACACAAAGCTGCCTCACAAATCGCTAAACATTTAAAGCAGTACGCAGTAATTGTAACCAAGTCCACCGTTCCAATTGGTACCAGTCGCCGTATTGCTCAAATTTTACGTGAAGAAAATCCTGATCTTGACTTTAGTGTTGCTTCAAACCCTGAGTTTTTAAGAGAAGGGGAAGCTTTAAAAGATTGTATGAAGCCAGACAGAGTTATTATTGGTATAGAAAAAGACAAATATAACCAAGATCAGAGAGCTCAAGAAGTTTTATCTAGACTTTATCAACCTTTATTTCAGCAAAAAACACCTATTTTATTTATGGATCTTGAAAGCGCCGAGCTGGCCAAATATGCTTCAAACTGTTTTTTAGCTATGAAGTTGTCTTATGTTAACGAATTGGCAGATCTTTGCGAATTAACCGGTGGAAATATTGAGGATGTTACAAAAGCTGTTGGACTAGACCATCGAATTGGAAAACATTTTCTTCAACCAGGCCCTGGATTTGGAGGTTCATGCTTTCCTAAAGATACCCTTGCTCTTATTCGAATTGCTCAAGAAACAGGAGCTTCAACGCGCATGGTTGAAGCAACGGCTCAAGCCAATGATGCAAGAAAAGCCAATATGAGCGGAAGAATTATCAATTTTTGTGGTGGAAGTGTATACAACAAAACCATTGCAATTTTAGGATTGACTTTCAAACCCAACACCGATGACATGCGACAATCTGCCTCCTTACCAATTATTCACCGTCTTATCGAAGGAGGCGCACTTATCAAAGCTTTTGATCCTGTTGCTAATGAAAAAGCAAAAGAACTTTTACCAAAAGAAGTACGTTATTGCAAAGATATACAATCTACTACGAGTGAAGCCGATGCGTTAGTCATCTTAACCGAATGGAATGAATTTCGTTCTTTATCTCCAGCTAATTTAAAAATTTGGATGAAACGTCCCATAGTAATTGATTTTAGAAATATGTATGATCCTAAAGCAATGTTCAATCAAGGCATTCAGTACTATTCTATTGGCAGACCACAATTTTAACAATCGTTCTAATTTCAGAATTCTATTCCTAAAATAGAATTCTTATTTTTTATAAAATGAGCACCAATAATAAAACAAACTTCGTCTTAGATAAAAATTAGCTAATTTTCTTAACGATACGCTAAGAAGATGTTCGTATACATCTGAAATTTCTATCTTAGAAGCGTAATCACCCTTTGAAATTTATACTAAAAGCCCAACATCCCCCTGTTTAAAATCCTTATGCCTTTCGAACTCTGCAAATTTTTTACTCTAATCTCAAAACACGATTTAAACCTAAATTGAATCGAATCCCTAGACATTACTAAAAAGATAATTTTTATAGGGTCAAAATTAGTTATTAAAAAAGTAACAATTTTATTATTGATCTATCATTCAATTGCTTATATAGCATTTGATAATTGCAAAGAAGAAATATTTTACTTCATTACACTGATATTTTGACTATGAAATTTTAGGAGCCAAATCGTGGAAACAAAACCTGATTTGCAAACCATATCTCTAGATGCTTTTGACCCCTATGAAATGGCCGGAAAAGCTGAAAAAATGATGGTTGCAAAAGTTCAAAAACCATTTTCGAAAGTATTCCTTTCCTCCACATACGGTGGTTTTTTTATTGGGTTGGCTTTTATCTTTTTCACATTGGTAACCACTGGATCTTCTACCATGCCATACGGTATGGCAAAGCTCATCGGAGGACTGTGCTTTAGCATGGGATTAATGCTCGTCGTGGTTTGCGGCGCAGATTTATTTACCTCTACAACATTAACTTTTATTGCCAAAGAAAGTAATAAAATTACATGGCTCCAACTTTTTAGAAATTGGAGCTTTGTTTATTTTGGTAATTTTGTCGGGGCGTTATTTTTGGTATTCTTAATTTACATCAGTGGCCACCCATGGGATGCAGACGGACAAATTGCTTTAAATTATATGAACATTGTCGACCATAAATTGCACCATACGTTTATAGAAGCTATTGGATTAGGGATCATGTGTAACGTGATGGTCAGTTTAGGGGTGTGGCTCTGTTTTAGTTGCCGAACCAGTGCCGACAAAGTATTGGTCTTGCTACTTCCTATCGCCATGTTCGTTGCTTGCGGATTTGAGCACTGCGTTGCAAACATGTATGAAATTCCAATGGGAATTTTAATAAAAAGCACCACTCCTTCTGGATTTTGGGTATCTCATGGAATTAATATCACCAAGTATGCTGACTTAACATGGAGCAATTTTTTCTTACATAACCTCATTCCTGTCACCATTGGTAATATTATTGGCGGGGCATTACTGATTGGCTGGGGAAATTGGCTGCTTTTTTTACGTCGTCATACAGAAGTAAAAGAACATTAGTTCGTTTTTACAGCGTTCTATTATTCATTTCTTAATTACATTACCGTGATCAAGAAATGGATAATAAACACCCTCAATACCAAATCGACACCGTTCCCCAATGACAAAATGGATACCCTCATAACATCGTTATAAGCCAAACGTTATTCTACCTCACTCTAAAACTTCTAAAACTGAAATTAGCCATTTAATTTTAAAGCATTAAAGTTAAAACCATAACCAATACATACCTATGATACGTGGTTCTCAAACTCGTCATATAAAAACATCAAATACATGCCGTATATCCAGATGTAATTTTTTTAACCAACCATAAAGTTTGAGTATATATTCACCGACATAATAAACGAAAACATAATTCAAACTATCTTAACTTGCCCTTCTATCAACCAATAGACGTCCGTATAAAAAATATTTAAAGCGTCTTTGGTTAACACAAGATTAATAAGTGCCTTATTTTTAAGCGTAATGTTGATCAACTCGAATTTTATTATACCCTAATTTTTGATAGTTTATTTCAAGCCTATATTACTTTTATACTCAATCAAATAAAAAAGGGTTTCGCCCAGTGAAACCCTTTTAAAATTAACTTTAATTCACTCCGTAAAAAAATTAATTTACGTATATAAGTTTGCGGTTAACAAATTCTAAAATACCTTCTTTCGCTAATTCTCGACCATATCCAGAATGTTTTGTACCACCAAAAGGTAAGTCAGGAGCTGTCCACGTTGGTTTATTAATAAAAACCATACCCGTATCAATTTGCTTAGCAATTTTTTTGGCTCGCTCGATATCTTTTGTATAAATTGATCCCCCCAAACCAAAAGGCGAATCATTCGCAAGTTTAATTGCAGCTTCTTCGTCAGGAACCCGAAAAAACAAAATAACAGGACCAAAAAACTCTCTATAGTATGCAGGATTCTCCTTAGTAATATTTGTCAATATGGTTGCTTCCATAAATGCTCCGGGATGCTCTGGACGTTTACCTCCGATAACCACGTTTGCACCATGCTCTATTGCTTTTTTGGTCAACTCGGCAATATCTTTGGCTGCACTCTCTGATGATAGTGGTCCTAAGGTCGTACTTCGATCCATAGGATCACCCATCTTTAAACTGGAAAATTTTTCGACAAGTTTATTTAAAAACTGATCGGCAATAGAATCCATAACAATAAATCTTTTTGAAGCAACACAACATTGCCCCGTATTATTCATCCGCCCCCACATTCCCCACATGCACGTTTGATCCAAATCAGCATCTTCTAATACAATGAACGCATCGCTTCCCCCTAATTCCATTGTCGATTTCTTTAAACTTTCACCTGCTTTGCTTGCTACAGAACTGCCTGCTTTCTCACTACCCGTAACCGCGACGCCACGAATCCTTGAATCCTCTATAATTTTACCAATATGGCTTGAGTCCACATATAGATTCGTGTAAGCGCCTTCAGGGGCGCCGGCATTTAACATTAATTTTTCAAACGCTTCTGCACATTGTGGAACAATAGAGGCATGTTTAACCAAAACAACATTTCCAACCATTAAGTTCGTAGCGACTACCCTAACCAATTGATAGTAAGGAAAATTCCAAGGTTCTACACAAAGAATAATCCCTAAAGGTTCATTCTCTATCCAAGCTTGCTTGCCATCTTTAGGTTTTAACACCTCTGCCGCTAAAAATTTTTCAGCATTTTCTGCATAATAATCAAAGATTTCTGCAGTTACATCAACTTCCCCTTCGGCTTCTGAAATAAGCTTTCCCATTTCTAAAGTAACTAATCGCGCAAACTCACCTTTTTTTTCACGTAAAATAGAAGCCGCTTTTTTCATAACTGCACGCCTGGTCGCAAAATCAGTTTTACGCCATTTTTCAAAACAAACTTCTGCCTGATCAATTTTTTCTGCCACTTCTCGTTCTGTCAAAGACACGTAGGATTTGATTTCTTTATTTGTAAAGGGATTAACCGTTTTGTATGCCATTTGAACAATAACTCCTCTATATATAATAATTAATTATGCTATTCTCTTTTAAAAAAGCACCAAATTAATCCTATTCATAACTATAAATTAAACGAGAAGATAATCAATAAGAAGGAGTACTACTCACTTAATTATGATGAAGGCTTAGATCTACATAAACTTAAAACTTATTCCTATAAAAACAGTTTTAAGCGTTCCGTTTCTCAGTATTTTTGCTATAATATTTAATTAATTTATCCTTCAGGTTTATAATACATGAACACAATATTGATTATTGGCAGTTTAAATATTGATCTAGCAACCGATATTGATATATTTCCTGAAGCTGGAGAAACCTTACTTGGAGGGCCTCTAGAAATAAGTTGCGGAGGCAAAGGCAATAATCAAGCTATTGCGGCTTCTAGACTTGGATCTAAGGTAAGCATTCTTGGGGCCATCGGTGCAGATAATTTTGGTAAAATACTTATAGAAAATTTACTTAACAATCAAATTAATATAGATCATTTAATTATAAGAAACAATGTTCCGACAGCCACAGCCTTGATTACAAGAACACCTCAAGACAATCGCATTGTTGTCACTCAAGGAGCTAATAATACTTTAAAACCTGAGGATATTATTCATGCATATAAATGCATTGCAAAGCACGATATTATCCTGTTACAGCAAGAGATTCCTTTGGAAACTCAGTATAAAGCGATAGAAATTGCCTATGAATTAGGAAAGACTATAGTTGTCAACCCTGCACCGAAACGCAAAATTTCTCCGTCCATTTTAAAAAAAATTAATTATCTCTTACCAAATGAACATGAAATATTTTCCTTAGCCCAAACGAAATCAGAATGCTTTGAAAATATTATTTTGTCATCATCTGTGCCAATCATTATGACTTGGGGTCAAAAAGGCGTATTGTATAAAAGCAAAGACGGAACTATAACTCATATTCCTGCTTATTCTGTCCCTATTATTGACACAACGGGTGCTGGCGATGCATTTTGTGGAGCATTTTGTAGTTTCAATTCCTTAGGAGTAGAGGCCGCTATTCATAAAGCTTTGCAGGTTTCTGCTTTAGCGGTTACGCGTCGAGGTGCCCAAAATGGAATGCCAACATTACGACAACTGGAGATGCATCCTTTTTTTCGATAATAAACCACTTTGTAAAATTTTATCTGGATCTTTATGAATAGTGATTTTTTTCATTATATTGACCTTGTCGGCACCTTTGCTTTTGCTATTAGTGGTGCTTTAGCGGCTATTAATCGAAATTTAGATATTTTTGGCGTGTTTGTTATTTCATTTAGTACAGCTTGTGGTGGAGGAATATTACGAGATATTTGTATAGGTTCATTTCCTCCTATTGGTTTAGTCAGCTTGCAATATGTATATATTGTCTCTTTGGCAGTTTTTCTTTCAGCATTCTTCCAAAAATTACTTCTGAAGTTAAATCATCCCACTCTTTTTTTTGATGCTATTGGATTAGGATTCTTTGCTTCTTTTGGCGCACATAAAACTTATCTATTAATTCAAAATAGTGAAATTGCCATCTTGCTTGGCATTGTCACCGCTGTAGGAGGAGGAATATTACGAGATATATTAACCACAACGATACCTACTGTACTGACGAAAGAAATTTATGCTTCTGCAGCCATTATTGGCACAGTTATACAACTTTTTGGTGAAAAAGAATTTATTAACCCAACATACGCGCCGTGGTTAGCTATTATAATTTGTAGCTCTATTCGTTTACTTTCTCTAAAATTTAAATGGAATTTACCCTCTATCAAAAGCATATGATTCAACAAAAT